>NZ_DDKU01000056.1:0-33301 GCF_002339775.1 Thalassolituus sp. UBA2590 | reverse complement strand
CACCAGAACCTAAATCTGGCGTGTCTACCAATTTCACCACTTCCGCAAAGAAGAGGTGGCGATTCTACTGATTATTGCGGTTATTGCAAGCCTATCTTGGCGCGTTCTGGTGTCTGCGGTATCGTACTGGCATCTGACAACAGGAAGTTCTCTATGAACCCAAGCGATACCCGCCTGAACACCAATATTCTGCTCGTAGCTGCTGCTTTTGTGATTGTGATCGCGGGTGTTAAAAGCGCTGCGAGTATTCTGATCCCGTTTTTGTTGTCGATCTTCATTGCGATTCTGAGTGCTCCCGTGATGCGCTGGCTGACGCATCACCGCGTACCCGAAATCGTCGCTGTGATTCTGATTCTTGTGGGATTTCTGCTGTTCGGGACGATTCTGGCCACCTTTGTTGGTCGAACGATTAATGCGTTCTACCAGGATATGCCACTGTACGAGAGTAAGTTGCAGGCGCTAGTCGATCAGTCGGTTGCCTGGTTGCAGGCCAACGGTGTGGACGTCTCTGATAATGTGCTACGAGAGTACGTTAATCCGGGCGCCGTAATGAAAATGGTCGCCAACGTTTTCAATGGCCTGGGCGGCGTTTTAGCGAATACCTTCCTGATCCTTTTTACGGTGATCTTTATTCTGCTGGAGGCGGCGGGCTTCCCGGCAAAACTGAGAAAAGCCTTGGGTGACAAAACTCAGGCGGTTCAGCACTTTGCCCGTTTCTCTCAGCTGGTTCAGAAGTACCTGGTGATTAAGACTCTTGTGAGCTTAATGACGGGGGCCAGTATTGGTATCGCGCTCTGGGTTATTGGTGTTGATTACGCTGCTATGTGGGCGTTGGTCGCATTTCTCCTGAACTACATCCCGAATATCGGCTCTATTATTGCGGCGGTGCCAGCTGTGCTGGTGGCGCTGATTCAACTGAGTGTTGGTGAAGCCGCGCTGACGGCGCTTGTATACGTTATTGCCAATACTTTCTTTGGCAACATCGTTGAACCCAAGATGATGGGGCGGACGTTAGGTCTCTCGACTCTGGTAGTGTTCTTATCTCTGGTGTTCTGGGGATGGGTGCTTGGCCCGGTAGGTATGCTGTTGTCTATTCCGCTCACCATGGTTGTGAAGATCGCGTTCGAGGTTAACGATCGCACTCGCTGGGTCGCCACTTTGCTGGATCAGTGACCGGGCGATCAGAGTATATAGCCAAGGCCGATCAGTCAGCGTAAATCGGTAAGCGTAAATAAGGGTAAAACCGTGTGGGCGCAGTTACAGCGCGGGGTTACTCTGAATGTAAAGATTAAGGGTAAGCTATGAAATCTGTACTGTTGATTGATGATGATGTTGAGCTCGGTGAACTGCTCAAGGAATACCTTTCGATGGAAGGGTTCGAACTGACTGCAGTGCACGATGGTGAAACTGGCTTACAGCAGGCGCTGTCGGGTGATTACAGCCTGGTGCTGCTCGACGTAATGTTGCCCAAGAAAAATGGTTTTGAAGTTCTGCGTGAGCTGCGCCAGAAGTCTTCTATTCCGGTCATTATGCTGACTGCCCGTGGCGAAAGCGTTGATCGTGTTCTGGGGCTCGAACACGGTGCCGATGACTATATTCCCAAGCCTTACCACCACCACGAGCTGATGGCGCGTATCAAAGCGCTGTTCCGTCGTATCGAAATGTCAGCGGAAGAGCCTGAATCGACCTCAAATGAGCTTAAGGTTGGTGAGCTTGAGCTGAATCCAGCGACCCGCACTGCCACGCGCAGTGGCGAAGAACTGCCCCTGACGGGCGCAGAATTCGGTGTGCTGCAGTGCCTGATGGAAAACGTCGGGGATCTTGTGGATAAAGATAGTCTGTCGATGGCGGCACTGGGTCGCCAACTGATGGCCTACGACCGCTCGATTGATATGCACGTCAGTAACCTGCGTAAAAAACTCGGTAAGCGTGACGACGATTCAGATTGGATCAAGACCGTCCGCAGCCGTGGCTACATGCTGGTGCGGGTGTAAGGTCTGTTTTGCTGACTAGCTTTATTACTCTCTGGGTAGTGGTGAGCCGCTGATGGTGCGCTGGTACCGCTCTCTGTTTCTGCGCATCTTCCTCTGGTTCTGGTTGATGGTGTTTTTCTCCATGACGGTGGCGATTGGTGTCATCGTCTGGCTGGAAGATGACTACTACCGCGAAGCCAACACGCAGGAAATCCGCTTGTTGCGCACCATTGTAGAAACTCAGCGTCCGATTCTTGCTGAAGAGCGTCGCTTTTGGCGCCGTTTGCGGCCGGGCTGGAACCTGGTCATCACCCCCCTCGATAACATCAGTCAGCTTCCACACGACATTGAAGAGTTCGCCGACGAAGCGGCAGAGCGTTCTCAGATCCTCTGGGGGCAGGACGACGGCTGGCAGATGATCGGCCCTGTGAGTCGCGGTAATTACCTTTATGTCGCTGTTGCACGGAGTGGCTGGCAGGGCGTGCTCGAAGACGAGAACCGCTGGTTGATCCCCGTGACTGTGGTTCTGGTAGTTACACTTATGTGTTCGCTACTGGCCTGGTCCATGACACGTCCGGTCCGACGCCTGCAAGGCGCTGTGAAACGTCTGGCGAAAGGCGATTTTGATATGTCTGCCCTCAGTAAGACTTATCGACGCCACGACGAAATCGGTGCACTGACACAGGAAGTCATCGATATGGCGGATGCTTTGCAGCGCCTGCTGCATAGTCATCAGCAATTGCTTCGCGATGTATCACATGAACTCCGCTCGCCACTAACCCGCCTTCAGATTGCTTTAGCGATTGCCCGCAAAAAAGACGAAGGCAGTAAATTGATCGCAGAGCATGATCGTATTGAACGCGCTGTCGGTCAGGTAGATAACCTGATCGGTCAAATGCTTGATCTGGCACGTCTGCAACAACAGGATCAGGCAGAGTTGCTGCGCGAAGAAGACATTGTGCAGGAGCGCTTACAGGAGTGGCTGGATGATGCTGAAATCGAGAGTAACGACCATAAGCTGAGCATCCGCTGTGACATCGATTCAAAACCCATCAAGGCTGACTGGGACTGGCTGCTGGTTGAGCGGGCCTTCGATAATATTCTGCGCAACGCCATCCGTTTCTCGCCTGAAGGAGGTGAGTTAGTCATCCGCTGTCACGAGCGCAGCGGAGTCGTGGCTTTGTCCGTGCGTGATTCTGGCCCCGGTGTTCCGGAAGAAGAGTTGTCACGTATTTTCGATGCGTTTGCGCAGGTGGACTCTGCCCGTGATCACGCCTCTGGTGGCTATGGTATCGGCCTTGCTCTGGTGAGTCGCATCACCGAGCTACACAATGGCACAGTAGTCGCCGAAAACCAGTCGCCGGGCCTGCGGGTAACGCTTTCTATGCCGGTATCTGATAAAAAATCCGCCTGACATCATGAAATGTTCATAAATCATCCAGATTCCCCCTTTTCTTCTGGAGTTTCCCAGCTGTTTTTGGTATTAAATACGGCCCTTTTGCCCCAGCACCTCCGGAAGAAGCGGTGTAAGAGGCGAAATTACACAAACAGCGACGAAACTGGACACCGACTATGTCAGAAGATTTCAAACAAGCGGCATTGGATTACCACGAGTTTCCAAAGCCGGGTAAGATCAGCGTTGAGCTGACCACGCCAGCACAAACCTCACGCGACCTGTCATTGGCATACAGCCCGGGTGTGGCTGAGCCTGTGAAAGAAATCGCTGCTGATCCTGAAAACGCTTACCGCTATACCGCCAAAGGCAACCTGGTTGCAGTAATCACTGACGGTTCTGCCATTCTTGGTCTGGGTAACCTCGGCCCGTTGGCGTCTAAGCCAGTTATGGAAGGTAAGAGCCTGCTGTTCAAGCGTTTTGCCGGTGTAGATTCAATCGACATTGAAGTTGAATCTGAAAGCCCACAGGCCTTCATCGATACAGTTCGTCGTATTGCTAATACTTTCGGTGGTATCAACCTCGAAGACATCAAAGCCCCTGAGTGCTTTGAAATCGAACGTACTCTGATCGAGCAGTGTGAAATCCCTGTATTCCATGACGACCAGCACGGTACTGCGATCGTAACGGTTGCTGGTGTACTGAACGCTCTGGAAATCGTTGGTAAAGACATCGCTGACGTTAAAATGACTGTACTGGGTGCAGGCGCGGCAGCAATCTCTTGCTCCAAGCTGCTGATCCTGGCAGGCATGAAGCCAGAAAACATCTTTATGTGTGACCGTAAAGGCGTGATTCACTCTGGCCGTGACGACCTGAACCAGTACAAAGCTGGCTTCGCTATCGACACTGACAAGCGCACTGTTGACGACGCTCTGAACGGTTCTGACATCTTCCTCGGTCTGTCTGGTCCTAACATGGTGACTGGTGAGCAGATCAAGACGATGGCGGCTAACCCAATCATCTTCGCTTGTGCGAACCCTGTCCCAGAAATTATGCCTGAAGAAGTAGCAGCAGCACGTGACGACGCCATCATGGCGACGGGTCGTTCTGACTTCCCGAACCAGGTAAACAACGTACTTGGCTTCCCATTCATCTTCCGTGGTGCTCTGGACGTACGTGCTCGTCGCATCAACGAAGAAATGAAGCTGGCTGCTGCTAAAGCGCTGGCGGGTCTGGCGAAAGAGCCAGTGACTCAGGAAGTTCTGGATGCATACGGTCTGGATTCTCTGGAATTCGGCCCTGAGTACATCATCCCTAAAGCGGTTGATAGCCGTCTGCTGGGTGTTGTGTCGACTGCAGTTGCACAGGCTGCGATTGATACTGGTGCGGCTGATGGCCCACTGCCAGCAAACTACCCACTGAAGTCTATTTCAGACATCTGATCTGAATTTCAGTGAGTAATAAAAAGGCCGCTATTCGCGGCCTTTTTTGTGTCTGACTCCCGCCTGTTCAGCACAGCCGGGCAGGGGCTGGAATACTGTAGGAGCGCAACGCGAAGCTTGCGCGAGATAGACGTCATTCTGGTCGCGCGTATTTCTTATCCCAAATAAATCGCTACCAGATAGCAAATAAAAAGCCCGGCAGATTTCTCGGCCGGGCTTTTTTATTCAAACGTCGTTGCTATCAGCTCTTCTTAGGCTTGGCGCGCTTACGTTCGTTTTCGGTCAGCAGTTTCTTACGCAGACGGATGCTGGTAGGAGTCACCTCTACCAGTTCGTCGTCTTCGATGAATTCCAGTGCCTGCTCCAGGGTGTGTTTCACTGGTGGTGTCAGGTTGATCGCTTCATCGGTACCGGATGCACGGACGTTGGTCAGCTGCTTAGCCTTGGTTGGGTTAACCACCAGGTCATTATCACGGCTGTGCAGACCCACGATCATGCCTTCGTACACTTCAGTCGCTGGTGATACGAACAGACGACCACGTTCCTGCAGAGTGAAGAGGGCATAACCCAGAACCTTACCAGCAACCATAGAAACCAGTACGCCGTTGTGGCGGGTAGAGCCCAGACCGGTCTGAACCGGACCGTAATGGTCAAACACGTTGGTCAGGATGCCTGAACCGGACGTCATGGTCAGGAACTGGTTACGGAAACCGATCAGACCACGTGCTGGCATGATGAACTCAAGACGCGTACGGCCTTTGCCATCAGGAACCATGTTGGTCATTTCAGCGCGACGGTTGCCCATTTCTTCCATAATGGAACCCTGGTGCTCGTCTTCGATGTCGATAACAACCTGCTCGTATGGCTCCTGCAGCTCACCGTCGACTTCTTTCTGAACCACTTCCGGCTTACCGATGGCCATTTCGAAGCCTTCGCGACGCATGGTTTCAATCAGTACCGACAGGTGCAGTTCACCACGGCCAGAGACTTTGAATTTCTCCGGGCTGTCACCTTCTTCAACACGCAGAGCCACGTTGTGGATCAGTTCCTGTTCAAGACGGTCTTTAATATTACGCGAGGTAACGTACTTACCTTCTTTACCAGCAAATGGCGAGTCGTTCACCTGGAAGGTCATGCTTACGGTAGGCTCATCAACCGTCAGTGGCGGAAGAGCTTCAACATTGCCGACAGCACACAGGGTGTCAGAAATGTTCAGGCCGTCGATACCCGAGATACAAACGATGTCACCGGCCGCAGCTTCATTAACGTCGACACGGTTCAGGCCGTGGAAGCCTTTTACCTGCTGGATGCGACCTTTGCGGGTGTTGCCTTCCGCAGTGATCAGCTGGATGTCAGTACCCGGCTTCAGCTTACCGCGAGTGATGCGGCCAACACCGATAACGCCCACGAAGCTGTCGTAGTCGAGTGCAGAAACCTGCATCTGGAACGGGCCATCGAGCTCAACTTTTGGAGCTTCAACGTGGTCAACGATCATCTGGAACAGTGGCGTCATGTCGTCAGCCATGTTGTCAGGATCATCGCCAGCAATACCGTTCAGGGCGGAAGCGTAAATCACAGGGAAATCGAGCTGTTCTTCGGTCGCGCCGAGGCGGTCGAACAGGTCGAAGATTTCGTCCATTACCCAGTCAGGACGTGCACCCGGACGGTCAATTTTGTTGATAACAACGATAGGACGCAGGCCGCGCTCGAATGCTTTCTGAGTTACGAAACGGGTCTGAGGCATAGGGCCATCAACCGCGTCTACCAGCAGACACACTGAGTCAACCATCGACATAACACGTTCTACTTCGCCACCGAAGTCGGCGTGTCCAGGGGTGTCGACGATGTTAATACGGTAGTCGTTCCATTTAATGGCGGTGTTCTTCGCCAGAATGGTAATACCGCGTTCTTTCTCCTGATCGTTGGAGTCCATCACGCGCTCACCGCCCTGATTGCGGTCCAGAGTACCGGACTGCTCTAAGAGCTTGTCGACCAGAGTAGTTTTACCGTGGTCAACGTGGGCGATGATGGCGATGTTTCTGAGATTCTCAATCACAACAGTAGCCTTCAGAATTGTGAGCCCTGATGGCACTGCGTCAGCAGAGTCAGGAGCAGGTTAAAATTTGAGCGCGGAGTATACCTGAAACACATTACAGCTGGGATATTTCTTTCATGCCGTGTCGCAGGAATACACAAGAGGTTTCGGTACGCCAGAAGGCAGGATAAAAAAGGCGTGGATTTGCACCAAAGAGCATATACGGCAGGGGGGCTGTGAACATATACTGTGCGGGCCTGAAATCGCACACCGATGGAAGGAAATAATTGCATCAAAATAGTGCACATTGCCAGATGTGTGATTCATAGAGGTGCATTCAGAGTGTGCGACATTCCGGTCTAGCCCGTAAGTAGTGGGTTTGCAGTGATGTCCAAAATGGCACACTACTTGCTCTAACAGTGAGCATGGAATCCGGGGCGAGCCCCGAACTTAATAGAACCAGCATCTGGAGAAAGACAATGTCAGAGAACACTCTGAACCTGATCAAAGAGAATGAAGTGACGTGGGTAGACCTGCGCTTCACTGACACCAAGGGTAAAGAACAGCACGTTACTATTCCGGCTTCTTATGTTGACGAAGAATTCTTCGAAACTGGCCAGATGTTCGATGGTTCTTCTATTTCTGGTTGGAAGGGCATCAACGAATCTGACATGATCCTGATGCCAGATGACGAAACTGCGTACATGGATCCGTTCACTGAAGACGCTACTCTGATCCTGCGTTGTGACATCATCGAGCCTTCAACTATGCAAGGTTACGAGCGTGACCCACGTTCTGTTGCTAAGCGCGCTGAAGCTTACCTGCAGTCTACTGGTCTTGGTGACACTGCATTCTTCGGTCCAGAGCCAGAATTCTTCATCTTTGATGACGTAACCTGGGGCTCTGACATGCAGGGCAACTTCTACAAAATCAACTCTGACGAAGGCGCATGGGCAACTGCTTCTAAAGTAGAAGGCGGCAACCTGGGCCACCGTCCACGTGTTAAAGGCGGTTACTTCCCAGTACCACCAGTTGATAGCCTGCACGACATCCGTGCTGCTATGTGTAACACACTGATCGCAATCGGTCAGGACGTAGAAGTACACCACCACGAAGTGGCAAACGCTGGTCAGAACGAAATCGGCGTTAAGTTCAACACTCTGGTTAAGAAAGCTGACGAAGTTCAGATGCTGAAGTACGTTGTACACAACGTTGCAGCTGCTTACGGCAAAACTGCTACCTTCATGCCTAAGCCAGTTGTTGGCGATAACGGTTCTGGTATGCACGTACACCAGTCTTTCTGGAAAGACGGCGAAAACATGTTCGCTGGTGACGGCTATGCTGGCCTGTCTGAAACTGCCCTGTTCTACATCGGCGGTATCATCAAGCACGCTAAAGCACTGAACGCGTTTACCAACCCGTCTACTAACTCTTACAAGCGTCTGATCCCAGGCTTTGAAGCTCCAGTAATGCTGGCATACTCTGCCCGTAACCGCTCTGCTTCTATCCGTATCCCATACGTTGCAAGCCCTAAAGGTAAGCGTATTGAAGCTCGCTTCCCAGATCCAACGGCTAACCCATACCTGGCGTTCGCAGCTATGCTGATGGCTGGCCTGGACGGTGTTAAGAACAAGATCCACCCTGGCGATGCAGCTGACAAAGACCTGTACGACCTGCCAGCTGAAGAAGCTGCTCAGATTCCACAGGTTTGTGGCTCACTGCGTGAAGCTCTGGAAAGCCTCGAAGCTGATAAAGACTTCCTGACTGCTGGTGGCGTGTTCACCGAAGACATGATCGAAGCTTACATCGAGCTGAAGATGGAAGAAGTTCACCGTGTAGAACACACTACTCACCCAGTAGAGTTCGACATGTACTACTCTGTGTAATCTTCGGATTATCTGAGTTGAAAGAGGGTCGCTTCGGCGGCCCTTTTTTGTGCCTGTAGAAAATACGATTTCGCGGGTGTTTGTAGGAGGGGATCTTATCCCCGAGAAGAGACTAAGGCGACATCGCTTCCCAAAACTGGATAATGGCGCACAGATACTCTTTTCCGGTGCGCCACCATGCAGATCAAGGTCAACTTCCTCGACAACCTCCGACTCGAAGCCAAGTTCGATGACTTCAGCGTAATCGCTGATCAGCCGATCCGTTATAAAGGCGATGGCTCAGCGCCCGGACCATTTGATTACTTTCTGGCATCGTCGGCGCTCTGTGCGGCCTACTTTGTAAAGGTGTACTGCAACGCCCGCGATATCCCCACTGAGAATATCCGCCTTTCCCAGAACAATATCGTTGACCCAGAAAACCGCTATAACCAGATCTTCAAAATCGACGTTGAGCTGCCAGAAGATATTTCTGACAAGGACCGAACCGGCATTATCCGTTCGATCGATCGTTGCACGGTAAAGAAGGTGGTTCAGACGGGGCCTGAGTTCCAGATCGACGTGGTTGAGAACCTCGATGATGATGCGCAGGCGCTGCTTGATGTCCCTGAACTGGCGGGTGAAGGTACCCACATTACCGGTAAGGACCTTCCGCTGGAGCAGACTATTGCGAAGATGACGGGCCTGCTGGCGGATCTTGGTATGCGAATTGAGGTCACATCATGGCGCAATATCGTGCCGAATGTGTGGTCGCTGAATATCCGTGATGCGGATTCTCAGATGTGCTTTACCAATGGTAAAGGTGCGACCAAAGATGCAGCGCTGGCATCCGCATTGGGCGAGTTTATGGAGCGTCTTAACTGCAATTTCTTTTACAACGATCAGTACTTCGGTGAGGAGATTGCTAATGCAGAGTTCGTGCATTATCCGAACGAAAAATGGTTCCAGCCCGGCCCGGCAGATGAGTTGCCCGAAGGTATTCTTGATGAATACTGTCTCGAAATTTATAACCCGGATGGTGAGCTTTGTGGCTCTCACTTAATCGATACGAACTCGGGCAACATCGAACGGGGAGTGTGTTCTTTGCCCTATGTTCGTCAGTCTGATGGTGAGACGGTGTATTTCCCATCTAACCTGATTGAGAACCTGTTTCTCAGTAATGGTATGAGCGCAGGCAATACCATCGAAGAGGCGCAGGTTCAGTGCTTGTCTGAAATATTTGAGCGCGCTGTAAAACGCGAAATCCTGGAGGGCGAACTGGCCCTGCCTGATGTGCCTGAAGAGGTTCTGAGTCGTTATCCGAATATCGTAGAAGGTGTTAAGGGCCTCGAAGAGCAGGGCTTTCCTATTCTGGTGAAAGACGCTTCGCTGGGTGGTCAGTTTCCGGTGATGTGTGTGACCCTGATGAACCCGAGAACCGGCGGTGTCTTCGCCTCGTTTGGTGCTCACCCGGATTTTGAAGTGGCACTGGAGCGTTGTGTGACTGAGCTGATGCAGGGCCGCAGCTTTGAAGGCATGAACGATGTACCTAAGCCGACATTCGAGTCTCTGGCAGTAACCGAACCAAATAACTTCGTCGAACATTTTATTGATTCGACGGGTGTCGTTTCCTGGCGCTTTTTCAGCAATAAGGCTGACTTTGATTTTGTAGATTGGGATTTCACCGCGGGCGGCACTCTCTCAACTAAAGAAGAGTCGAGCGCACTGTTTGATCTGCTTAAAGATCTTGGAAAAGAGGCGTATATGGCAACCTATACCGAACTGGGCGTGCCCGCTGTTCGTATTCTGGTGCCCGACTTTTCTGAGGTCTATCCAGTTGAAGATTTAATCTGGGATAACACCAATAAATCATTATTTTTCAGAGACGATATTCTGAATATCCATTCGCGCTCTGACGACGAACTTGATGCCTTACTCGAACGTCTCGAAGAAAGTGAGCTGGATAATTACACCGATATTATTACCCTGATTGGCGTTGAGTTTGATGAAAATACGGTGTGGGGCCAACTGACGATTCTGGAGTTAAAGCTTCTGCTGTGTCTTGCACTTGGACGTTTAGAAGAAGCGAAAGAGTTTACGGAAACATTCCTCCAATATAACGACAATACCGTCGAGCGAGGCCTTTTCTATCAGGCAATGGATGTCGCCCTTGAGGTGACACTCGCTGACGATATGGACATCAGTGAATACGAACACAACTTCCGTCGCATGTTTGGCAATGCGCGCATGGATGCAGTGTTGGGCTCTATCGCAGGTACTGTTCGCTTCTATGGCCTGACGCCAACCAATAATCGCCTCGATGGTCTGGATAAGCACCTGCGCTTAGTCGAAAGCTACAGGAAACTGCACGCCGCACGTGGTGCGGTACATACGGGCTGAGAACACGCGACCTGCGGGGTATGAAAACATCGTTTTAAACCCCGCAATCCCCCTCTATACTTGATCTCAAAGTTAAACTACTCAACAGGATCATCAGGCCACTTATGAGCTGGAGCCGTGAATCAGTTGTCGCTGAGCTGAAAGAATTTGACTGGTTACTGCCTGATGCCGATCCCGGCCCGGAGCTGAGTGCCTACAGCGCACATTACCACCTAAATTTTGAAGATTCGGCCGAGGCCCTTTCTCATCAGGCGGGTTACCTCAATATCGCGGAATTTCAGATTGTTGTTCAACGCTGGATGTGCCCGAATGCACGTGGCACGGCGGTAATCATTCATGGTTACTATGACCATCTTGGGCTGTACGGTTCGCTGATTGATTACTGTCTGCGTCAGCAGTTAAACGTGATTGCCTTTGATTTGCCGGGGCACGGACTGTCGAGCGGTGAGCAGGCGACGATTCGGGATTTTCAGGAATACGATGCGGTATTCAGTGGGTTGATGGATCAGGTCACTGAGAACATGGATGAAGGGCCAGCTTCTAATCTGGTGGCATTTGGCCAGAGCACCGGCGGAGCCATCCTGATTAATTATCTGCTTAAACGCGGTTTCACAGTCAACGACTGTCCGTTCAAGGATGTGATTCTGCTTGCACCTCTGGTGCGTCCTGTCGGCTGGCGCAAGGGTATTATCTTTCACCCTGTAGTAAGTCTGTTTATGAAACAGATGAAGCGTAAGCATGGCGATTCATCGTCTGATGAAGAGTTTCTCGATTTCGTCCGCTCACAAGATCCGCTCCAGTCGCTCTATCTGAGTGTGCAGTGGGTAGGTGCATTGATCCGTTGGATGCGCTTTATCGAGGCTCAGCCTGCAACCGATGTGAATTTGTTTGTTGTGCAAGGGGATAACGACGGCACCGTCGACTGGCGCCACAATATGAAGGTGCTGGAAGCTAAGTTTACTGCTCGCGAGTTGTTTATTCTTGAAGACGGCCGCCATCACTTGGTGAACGAGTCACGGGATAAGCGGGCGGATATGTATCAGCGGATAACTGAGCGCTTAAAACAGACCCTGAATACACCGGTTTCTGCGGCTTAGTATCGAGGGGGCGCTGACGCAGTTACAGCAACCTGGCTGAGAGTATTTTCTGCCTCGCCGTAAATACATCCCTGTAGGCTCGGGTGCAGCATCCATGCTGCACACGGCCAGAAAATACTCTCAGCCAGGTTGTTGTAAGCCCGAACGGTTACTCCAACCCCAGAATATATTCCCACTCACTTTCTGATACGGGCTGCACGGATAGCCGTCCGCGATTCAGTAACACCATTTCACTCAGTGCTTCATGCTGGCGCAGCTCTTTCAACGTGATGACCCGCTTCAGGGCACGATCAGCCACGACATTAATTGTTATCCAGCGTGGATTGTCCGGTGACGACTTCGGATCATAATACTTTGATGCTGGATCGAGGGAACTCGGGTCAACGATACCCGTCTCAGTGATCGCGCAGATTCCGACGATTCCGGGCTCTTTGCAGCTGGAATGGTAAAAAAATGCTTTATCACCCACGTTTATGTCGTCTCTGAGGATGTTACGGGCTTGATAATTACGCACACCATCCCATACTGTGCCCTTGTTTAGGGCGTTCTCCAGGTCGTTGTAGGAGAATGCGTCCGGCTCGGATTTGAGTAACCAGAATTTCATAATAGCGCCTTATCTTGGCTCGCTGATTGCTTAGGGCTAAATGCGCCTTTGGTTGCTATAGACGATGAACGTCTAATTTCGGCCGCAATGATAAAAAATAATGGGGAGCACGGGTCATAACCGATGACTCCTCAAGTAAGAATAACAGCTTAAAATTGGGAACACTGAGTAATGAGAAAGCCAGATGTACTTATATTTCTCTCACTCCTCGCCATTATTGGTTCTGCCGTCACCAGTATCGCCGCTGAAGAGCGCCGCGATCCAACGGTGCTAGCCTCAGAAGCGAGTATCCGCTGAATAACGGCGGCTGGTATCTGTGGGTATCGGTTAATTCGAAAGGGACGTTATCCCTTTCTCTGTTGCTATAAACTGCAGTGGGATGTCCCATGACTCGGCAGGCAGCATTCTGATCTCCTGAAAAGCGTACGCACAACCAATCAGGGCGGGTTTCTGGCCTGGTCGGCGGCTGAATGCCAGCGTGCGGTCGTAAAAGCCGCCGCCCATCCCCAGACGATTGCCGCGCTCATCAAATGCAACCAGCGGCAGACCAATCATGCTGAGAAAGCGCGCTGGTACATGAGTACCCCGGCGGAAGTCTGGTTCTGATATGCCAAACCGGTTACGACGCATGGGCGTCTCAGGTTGGTACCGTATAAATGTCAGATAGCCTTTGCGCAGAGGGTGCAGTACTGGCAGGTAAACTTCTTTTCCCCGTTTCCACAAATCTTCGATGGCCCAGTGCGGATCAATTTCACCATCATTGCTCAGGTAAAGAGCCACCCGGTTAGCGCTCAGGTACTGAGTACTGTGGTGTAGGCTTCGTGTCAGGCCACGGCCAGCTTTATGACGTTGCGCAGGTGTCAGGGCACGGCGCTTTTTGCGGATCAGTTTACGGAGTTCTTGCTTGTTCACGGAGAGGCTTCCAGAAAAGAAAAGCTCCCTGGTGCGCCCTTATGTCGGATAAAGCCCTTGAACCCTATGGTTCAAGGTGGGGGGTTCGGTCATCGAATCAGGCTTTCCGGTCATGCCGGACATGCTCACAACAACGAGAGAAACCCTCCTGGGTAATAAGCATCGGCTCGAGGTCTTTACCGACCAGGCACTCCAGGGAGCATTTGAAGTATAGCAAAGAGCAGGGGGCGGATGTCACGGAAAACCAGGTGAGAATTTGTGAAGTGCTGCAGAAAAACACTATTTTTCTGCAGCGAAAGGCTTACAGCTCGAGTTGCGAGTCTTCTTCGAGAAGGGCGTCGACACGCTTGTTCAGGCGCTCAATGTCGCTGTTAACCTGCAACTGGCCGTTCTCTGCTTCGCGCAGCTGGTGGGTGATGTTCAAGGCGGCAATGACAGCGATGCGGTCAGCGCCTAATACCTTGCCGGCTTTCGAACTGGCTTCACGGATTTCGTGCATCTTGTCGTTCAGATAATTCGCAGCTTCGCGCAGTTCGCTCTCAGCACCTTCTGGGCAGTTGATGCGATATTCGCGCTCCATGATAGTCAGGGATACGGTATTTGGGGTCTTAGCCACTGTTACGCTCCAGAGTCTGCAGGCGGGTGATCATTTCAGAGACTTTGCGGCGCGCGATTTCATTCTGTTGAATCAGCTTCGCACGCTCTGCCTGCCAGGCGGCTTCGGCATTGCGCATGCCCTTATTCTGCTCGCGCAGATCTTCATGAATATCGAGCAGTTTCTCGATCTTCTGTAGTAGTGCTTGAATCTCGGCCTCTTGCATCGCGGTCCGTCACCTTATTTATTGTCGGGCACAGGGCTGCCAGATAGTGGGTACTATAAGAGGCAGTCGGGCAAATGGTCAACGTGCGGCCCCGGTTTTGGGACGCATCTTCTTACTCAGGTCGCCCCAAGTGGTACAATCTGACCATAAACTGTTTCTGAGGTTCTTATGGCACTGAATTATCCCGAACTCGCCGACCAGTGGGAAGACGATAAATGCTTTCAATCGCCGTCGGCATTGCATGGCTGGTTAACGGGTTTTCTCTCTACAGGTGCTCGCCTTACGACTGACAACTGGCTTCAGGAAGCTGCCGATTACCTTGAGATTGAAGAGGTTTCGGAAGGGCTGCGCCCCATACTTGTTGGGTTCTACGCAGACGTTGTCGACACCCTTGGCGCTGAAGATATGGCGTATCAGGTTCTGCTGCCCGACGATGAAGAAGCGGACGTCGATGAGCAGGTTGAATGCCTGGCACAGTGGAGCAAGGGTTTCCTTGATGGCCTGGGGGCTTCTGGCAAAATTACCGGGCGCCCTGATAAAGATGTGATGGAAGTACTGCAGGACCTGGACGCCTTCTCACAGGCGCAGGTTGACGACGTTAACGACCCTGAAAACGTACAGCTGCTGAATGAACTGGCAGAACACGCCCGTGTTGCAGCTTTGACAGTGTTTTATGCGTACAACCAACCCCAGCAGCCGCCTGCAGGTGCCACCCAGAAAACACTGCACTGATTTGCGAGACAGAAAATCAATCTGGATATTCACGATAGCAACGCACACAAGATGCTGAGAGAGATCACTATGATCAAGCTGGATTCTGCCGAGTATGCAAAACGTCGTAAGGCGTTAATGGAGAAAATGAGCCCGAACAGCATCGCGATTCTGGCTTCTGCGCCCGTCACCGTGCGCAACCGTGATGTTGAACATCCTTTCCGCCAGGACAGCGATTTCTATTATCTGAGTGGCTTTGATGAAGAGCATTCGGTGCTGGTGCTTATTCCAGGGCGTGAACATGGCGAATACGTGCTGTTCTGTCAGGAAAAAATCAAAGAGCAGGAAATCTGGACCGGACGTCGTGTTGGCCCGGAAGCGGCGCCTGAGGTTCTAGGCTGTGACGATGCATTCCCGGTGACGGATATTGACGACATTCTGCCGGGCTTGATCGAAGGCTGTGATCGTATTTATGCGAACCTGGGTACGAGCCCGGATTTTGACCGCCAGCTGATGCAATGGGTGAATCACATAAGGGCTCAGGTGCGCAGCGGTGCAACACCTCCTCACGAATTCAGTGCGCTGGATCACCTGCTTCATGAGCAGCGTGTGATTAAATCGGATGCTGAGGTGGCGGTGATGCGTCATGCGGCCGAGATCAGTGCCGAGGCCCACACCCGTGCTATGCAGACTGTGCGCCCGGGAATGCGTGAGTATCAACTGGAAGCTGAGATTATGCAGATCTTCATGGCGGCGGGCAGTCGCTGGCCTGCCTATCCGTCTATTGTCGGCTCGGGCGACAACGGCTGCATACTCCACTATACGCGCAACGATGACGTCATTAATGATGGCGAGTTGGTACTTATCGATGCTGGCTGTGAGCTGGATTACTACGCTTCTGATATTACCCGTACGTTCCCATCTAACGGGCGTTTCAGTGAGCCGCAGCGGGCACTTTATCAACTGACGCTCGATGCGCAGTACGCAGCGATTGAGGCGACCAAGCCAGGCAATCACTGGAATCAGCCTCATGAGGCTGCCGTCAGAGTACTGACAACTGGTCTCGTTGAGCTCGGTCTCTTGAGTGGTGAGGTCGACGAGCTGATTGAGTCGCTCGCGTATCGCCAGTTCTACATGCACAAAACCGGGCACTGGCTGGGTATGGATGTGCACGATGTCGGTGAATACCGGGTAGAGGGTGAGTGGCGCACGCTCGCTCCGGGCATGGTACTGACTATTGAACCGGGTATTTATGTTGCACCGGATGATGAGTCGGTGGATGAGAAGTGGCGTGGTATCGGCATCCGTATCGAAGATGATGTCGTAGTAACTCAAGATGGTTGCGATGTCCTGACCAAAGACGTCGTGAAAGAGATCGCAGATATTGAAGCTCTGATGAGTGCGTAAAGCTATGAGTACAGATAACAGCAAGGTAGACATCACCATTCTTGGTGCCGGTATGGCCGGCGCCAGTCTGGTTCATTTGTTGGCACCTGCACGTGCGGCTGGACTTAGCATTGCCCTGATTGATCGTCAGCCCTTGAGCTGGGATAAAGACGACAGAGACCGACCTCCATCGTTCGATGGCAGAGCAACTGCACTCTCTTGGGGAACGAGACAGATACTTGAAGAGCTGGACATCTGGAACAGCATTGCCCCCTACGCCTGCAGTATTGATCACATTCAGGTCAGCGATGAAGGTCGCTTCGGTCAGGCTCAGCTGCATGCTAATGAACAGAACACCGAAGCGCTCGGGTATATCATTGAGAATCATCGCCTTGGTCAAGGCTTACTGGCGGGCCTGAACGACTCAGACAAGCTGCATGTGATGGCGCCAAACTGTGCAGAAACTGTGTGTATGACCGCAGAGGGCGCTGAACTGAAGTTGGATGATGGTCATACGCTGACTACAAAACTGTTGATTATGGCCGATGGCGGCCGCTCGCCACTGCCGCGCCAGCTGGGCATTGAGCAAAGTCGCAAAGACTACGGTGCGCAGGCACTGGTGACTCAGGTTAAATGTGATAAGCCTCATGACCATTGGGCGTATGAACGCTTCAGTAGTGATGGACCGATCGCTTTTTTACCATTGAATAAAGATGAATACGCCGTTGTTTGGACTCTTAGCGATGATGAGGTCGATGACGTTCTGGCGTTGGCGGATGACGCACTGATCGAACGGTTGCAGGCCCGTATCGGATACCGGGTCGGTAAGATATCCGCCATGGGCGAGCGACTGACTTATCCGCTGGCGTTGGTTAAGTCATCCGAGCAGGTCAGGCGCTCTTTGGTTTTACTGGGTAATGCCGCGCACAGCCTTCATCCTGTAGCAGGTCAGGGGTTTAACCTCACACTGAGAGATGCTGCGGCCCTTGCTGAACATCTCAACCGGGCGGCGATGCAGGGGCAGGATGTGGGCAGTCTGGAGGTATTGGAAGCCTACCTTCAGCAGCAGTCGGCTGATCAGCGCAATACCATTACAGCCAGTGATCTTCTGCCGCAAATATTCGGCAGCAAAGTACCGGCAGTTGCATTTCTGCGCGATGCGGGTCTGTTGACCATGGCAGCTGCTCCGGTCGCTCGACGTCTGTTTGCTCGTCATGCTATGGGGCTGGGTCATACAGCCGCGAAACTGGGATAAATATTATGCAGTTTGATGTTGCCATTGTAGGTGCGGGGCTGGTTGGGCAGGCCATTGCCGCGGCCCTGAGTCAGGGCACGGATGATATACACGTTGCTCTGATTGACCCATCTGGGCCTGTGCCCGCGGGCGAGTGCGATGGTGTGAATGATTATGATCTACGGGTCAGTGCACTTACGGCCCAGTCTCAGGCGTTCCTGACAGACATCGGTGCCTGGGAACTTATTCCGCACCAGGTGCTGAGTGGTTATACCCGGATGCACGTCTGGGACGCAGAGGGGACGGGCTCGGTCACCTTTAATGCGACCGACCTGCACGTTCCGGCGCTGGGGCATATCGTTGAAAATCGACAGACGCTGACGGCATTGAATCAGGTGACAGAGTCGGCTCGTTCAATCGAGCGTCTTCAAACCGCGGTACAGAGTTTCGATAACCCAGATGCAGACGGCTGGGTACCAGTGACTCTGGCGGACGGAAATACACTCAAAACCCGTCTTCTCGTGGGTGCTGATGGTGCGCTATCTAACGTGCGTCAGATGGCCGGGATGACGACCCGTGAGTGGGATTATGGCCATCATGCGATCGTAGCGACTGTACGTACTGAGCAGAGCGTCGCACAGACCGCCTGGCAGCGCTTCCGTCCGGAAGGGCCTCTAGCATTCCTTCCTCTGCATTCCGATGATCATCTTGCCTCAATCGTCTGGTCGACTTTGCCAGATGAAGCAGACAAGGTGCTGGCGATGTCTGACGAAGACTTCTGCGCTGCACTTACCGACGCCTTTGAAGGCAAGCTGGGGAGAGTCACTGAAGTATCACGCCGACAGCGATTCCCGTTACGCCAGCGCCATGCGTCACAGTACTACGAAGCCGGGGTTGTTGTCGCAGGAGATGCTGCCCATACGATTCACCCGCTGGCTGGTCAGGGCGTGAATCTCGGTTTTAAAGACGCTCAGGTTCTATCTGAAGAAATAGTGCGGGCAATGGATAAGGGGCTGTCCCCTGGATCTGATGCGGTACTGGCGCGCTATCAGCGTCGTCGTCAGGCCGATAATCTGGCGACAATGGCGGCAATGGAGGGCTTTAAGCGTTTGTTTGCGTCAGACCAGCCTCTGGTGCGCTTAATACGTAACGAGGGAATGCGCCTGTTCGATAAAATGATGCCGGTAAAGCAGCATGTCGTTATGAAAGCGATGGGCTTGCAGTAAGCTTTTCGTGGCGCTTCAGTAGTTCTGGGCGCCCACGCCGCTTTCATCATATGAGAGCGTCAGCTGTTCTACGTCGTACTCGCCGAGACCGAGGTGAGCCAGAATCTCACTTCCTGATGCTTGCCATTCAAGGTCTTCGTCCTGCTGGCCGAGAATTCGGTAATTTCCGCAGATATGTTCCGCGAGCTTGAGAATGCCCAGTAGTGTTTTACGCTCATCGTCGCTCGTATTTTCCGGGCGGAAGTAGTGAGTGGCATTGTGGTGTTCTGCAATGACGTCGCAAATGGGTTTCGGTACCCGCCAGGATTTCGCCGTGTAATAGCCAATCACAGCATGGTTGGTATTGAGTATGGCATTTTCAGTATCCACTACGCGCCTGTCAGGGTGCGCATAAGATTCCTCCATAACATCAAAATAGTTATCGAACCGCATCATCATCAGTGGAATGCCACAATTGTGAAATAAGCCGAGCATGTAGGCCCAGTCTGTTGGCTCAAAGTTGATGGTGCGAGCGATATCCACGGAGATATTGGCAATGTCGGTGGCGGTATCCCAGAATCGATTGAGCTGAACTATGTTGGCGTCACTGAGCTCGCTACGGATGGCCAGACCATTGATGACATTGATTACGCTATCGATGCCGATCAGGTTGACTGCATGTTCGACTGACGTGCTGGGTGAGCTGAGGTTATAAGCCGCTGAATTAACGACCTTGAGGATGGCTCCCGTCAGGCCGACATCCTGGCTGATCAGTTTTGCGATACTGCGTGGGTCAGGATCGGGACACATCTGCTCCATTTGCAGATCAACCAACACCTGCGGCTGCGGTGGCACGCGGATGCCCTGCATGATGTCGCTTATCTGCTGATCTGTAAGAGGTTGCGCCATGGCTGCCTGCCGAAATCGGGACCGAAGAGTAGTGAACTAAGTTTAGTCAGAACTCAGCAGAGGTGTTTGTTATTTTGTAATCAATGTGCACCTGTGCGTATCTGCTGCACAAGGTGTCCGGGCGCTGCTGGTGCTCCCCGCCGGGGTGTCAGCAGCATTTACTCCATGCCCGGCAGGTTGTCGCGCTAAGTGGAACAGTAACCTCAGATCCGGAACTTAGAGGTTGAGTCCTGCAAATGCCCGGCCGCACCTTGCAGGTTGTCTGCAAGGCGTGCGAGTTCAGCAAATGATTGTTGGATCTCGCTGACCGTGTCGTTCATTGCACTGATGCTTGAGTGCGTATCCCTCACAACCGCCGTTTGCTCTTCAGTCGCCGCAGCAATGGTCAGCCCCATCGAACTCACACTTTCTACGCGGCTCTTGATCTGCGAAATATGTTTGCCCGTCTGCTCTGCATTTTGCTCATTCTGTTCAGACTGGGTTTTCGCTAATGTCATCGACTGTACTGTCTCGTTGGCGGCGGACTCCAGGCGGTCCAGGACATCGCGGATCTCGGTCGTCGCAGACGCGGTTCTGGAAGCGAGGGCACGGACTTCGTCAGCCACCACCGCAAAGCCCCGACCTTGTTCGCCTGCACGTGCAGCTTCGATTGCAGCATTCAGAGCCAGCAGGTTTGTTTGTTCAGCAATGGCTGAGATTACATCAAGAATGGTCGACACATCGCCGGTGTCGCGTACCAGTCGCTCCACTCTCTCGGAGGCTTCAAGGATCTGCGAGTTCAGCTCTCGAGAGTTGTTGATGGTCGATTCAACAATCTTCAGACTCTCGGCAGATTCATCGCGAGTCTCCTGCATGACACCGCTGGCTTCACTGGCTGACTGGCTGACCTCATCGATTGATTTGGCCATTTCATTCATCGCGTAGGTCGCTTCTGAGGCTTTATGGCTCATATTCTCAGTCACCGAGCGAACGTGATTTGTACTACCGCTCATGGCGTTCGCGGCGTCCCCCACCTCTGGAGCCACCTCTTTTACCTTGCGGATAATCTCATTGAGGCGATCCATGAAAGCATTGAAGTTGCGGGTCATGACGCCCAGCTCGTCTTCCGTCTGAACCTTCAGGCGTGTATTCAGGTCACCGCTCCCATCGGCCAGATCGGCCAGAGAGTTCTTCATTGAATTAACCGTGTTACTGAACAGGCGGCCAATATAGAAAATCAGCATGCTGAGCAAAATCAGAAAAGCGACATTGGTCACTGTCACCATGTTCAGGGTGCGAGAGCTGCTCGACAGGGCTCCGTCGATCGCCGAGGAGAATTGCGTATCAACGTTCGCTTTGTGCTGCTTCAACAGCGCATTGGTCTCGCTGAGGAGGTCAGATTTCTTAGCGCCCAGGCTCTGCAGCTGCGAGAAATCCGGGTTGTCGCTGAGCAGGTTATTCAGCAGTTTGCTGGATACGCTGAGATACTCTGCAGCACTGACTTTAATCTGGCTGAGTATGTCTTTATCGGCTGCGTCGATGGTGAGTAAGCGGTCGATATTGCTGAGAAGATTCCCAACCGTTTCCTCGCCTAATGTTTGCATCTCAGGATCACCGGCGGTGACCGACTGTGTGAACATTTCATCGGCACGCTGCAACAGAAAGCTGTTCTGGGTTGCCAGCTGCACGGATTCGTAAATCCGTTCTTCGAGGTTAACAATATACTCTTTGGTATCGTTAACGCCCTTGATGCCAATCGTAAAATTGATTGCGCTGGAAACCGCGTAAACCCCAAGTATGAGCATGATTTTGTGGAACACGCTAAGACGGCTGAACCAAGTCATGACTATTACCCTTATGTAAATCTGTCTATAAACAATAGACAAGGATATATTAGTCGGCCAGTGATTAGATAAAAAAATCGTGAAGTTGCTCCAACCACTATTAGGCCTCTAGTCCTACCTTGAATCGGCGAAATTTTCATTAGCGACTATTTCGATCATTGATCGTCGTCAGTTATCTCTTATCAATGCTGGAGGGGTCGGGATCGGTGGCAATTACTAGCTTTCGCGACGTTGTAAAGATAGTTAATACTCAATTAAAAATTTCCTTGGCATGTTAATGCGAGAGCGCCTCAGGAGGGGATGTGGCATATCTGACAGGTCAGTAAAAGTAAAATACTGCAAACAACTATGATTTTATGATCTATGGTTCTTATGAGTATAATTAATATGGAACTAACTCTATGCTTAAAATCAAACTTCCTTTAGTATCGCTGGCCTTGATGAGTGCAAGTCCGGGACTATTCGCCGAAGAACTGGTAGTCAATGGCTTCATGAGTGTTGGAGCAGGCGTACTGTCCAATTCTGAGGTATCTGTTAAGGGGTATGACGATGATATATCCTTTTCGGCAGACACTGTTGTAGGCGTTCAGCTATCGAAACAAGTGAACGATTCAACATCTGCTACGACCCAGTTGGTTTCCAGGGGGGGCGAAGATTATGATACCGAGGCGGCTTGGGCCTATGTGGCGTACTCACCTGATGATGTGACGACCCTTCGAATCGGTCGTTTACGTACCCCCTTCTTCTATTATTCAGATTTTCTCGAGGTTGGCTACGCTTATAACTGGATAAGGCCGCCAGAAGAGGTATACAGTCTTGACACGTTCTCATCTTTTAATGGGATAGATGCTTCGCGGCAATTTCTGATTGGAACCGCTGAATTGTTTACACAAGTCTATGTGGGGCGTCTACTTGAGGATTTTTCAGTAAATGGTACGGCCTATGAATTTTCTTTGCAAAATCTCGCAGGTGTCGTATTTGGACTGACGCTTGGTGATTTCGGGTATCGTGCTTCAGTACACACTGGCGACGGTTACACAGATTTGGAGCTTGGAGGAACCAGGGACCTTGATCAAGTATATGGGCTAGCAACCGCAAGTGGAGTTGGTGAGAAATTTGCTTTGGATGGCAAAACAAGTCATTTTTATGAATTGGCTGCAACTTGGGATAATGGTGATGTCAGCGCAATAGCTGAAGTAACTGCTTTAGAGCATGAAACCGCAATGCTTCTTGACGAAATGTCCTCTCTCTTTAGTGTAGCGAAGCGCTTTGACTCAACAACGGTACATTTGAGTTACGCATCGGTGCGAAGTTTGAAGGAATCAGATGCTACAGTAAGAAACATACAGTCTATGTTCGAGCGACATGATAGCAGCTGGATTCTCGGTGCTCGTTATGACTACGACTCCAGCGCTGCATTTAAATTCGAAGTTCAGAAAATCGAAGAAAAGATTCAAGCCGGTTCTACTTCGGGTGAAGACGGCATGCTTTATTCTGTCGCACTAGATTTGGTATTTTAAGGAGAGATTATATGAATTTGACTAAAATCTTATTTAGCTTAGTAGGCTCTACGTTACTACTGATAGCTCTTCCTGCTAGCGCTGGCACGGTTGTAGTAGTAAGTAGTGGCAATGGAATTACCGAGTTGGACGCAAGTGTCATCTCTCGCATATATTTGGGCAAGTCCTCAAGTTTTCCGAATGGAAGTTCCGCGGTGCCTATTGATCAAACCGAGGGGTCAGCACCGCGAAACGAATTTGCAGAGAAGGTCTTAGGGAAGAGTGAAAGTCAGCTCAAGGCCTATTGGTCCAAGCTTATTTTTACAGGTAAGGGAACTCCACCTAAGGCAGTCGGTGATAGCTCTGAGGTCAAGAAGTTGATAGCTGATAATCCGAATATGATTGGTTATATCGACGAGAGTGCGGTTGATGAGGCAGTGAATGTGGTATTTCGTTTTTAGTATGCTGAATTATGGCTCGTAAGTATGGACATGATTGAGGGGTACTGCGCTTTATTTACTAAATGTTGTCCGGTTCCTTTAACTTAACACTACTCTCTAATGCCCTGGTGAATCTTATGATGCGCCGGGGCTTTTCGCGTATACTTCCGCGCTTTGCTCGCCATTGTTTTTAACTCTCTATTTTTACCGGAGCCTGTTTCATGCTTACTTCTCTGCGCCTGAAGCCAAAGACGGAACGTCGTCTGAAGTCTGGCCACCTGTGGGTCTACAGTAATGAAGTCGACACGGCGCAGACCCCGCTGAAAAACATCACCGCTGGGGAGCAGGTAGTGATTGAGGCCGCGAGTGGAAAGCCACTTGGCGTTGCGGTGATGAATCCCGATCAATTAATTTGCGGTCGTCTTATCAGTCGCAGCCCGTCTCAGTTACTGGATGCTTCGCTGATTGTTCACCGACTTCAGGTGGCTATGAGCAGTCGCGAGCTCTGGTATCCACATCAGTGCTATCGCTGGGTATATGGTGACAGTGATGGCCTGCCGGGTCTGGTAATTGATCGTTTTGGCGATGTCGCCGTGATTCAGATCTCTAGCGTTGCGATGGAGATGCTGCGCGATGACATCATCGACGCTGTGCATAAAGTGGCGTCGCCTGCCACGATTGTGCTGAAAAACGACGGTAAGTTACGTGCGGTCGAAGGTCTGGACGAGTACGTTGATATTGTTCATGGTCAACTGGAAGACGATTGCGCTCCGCTGATTGAAAACGAGACCCGCTTTATGGCGCCAGTCATTCATGGTCAGAAAACCGGTTGGTTTTATGATCACCGTGAAAATCGCGCGCAACTTAATCGCCTGGTTAAAGGTAAGCGTGTGCTTGACGTATTCAGTTATGTCGGAGGTTGGGGCGTGCAGGCTGCCAACCATGGCGCCAGCGAAGTGCATTGTGTCGATGCTTCCGCACAGGCGCTGGATTGGGTTGAAGAGAATGCCGCACTTAATGGCGTTGAAGATAAGCTGCATTGCTGGGAAGGGGATGCCTTCGCTGCTCTGAAGCAATTGCGCGATAACGGAGAGCGGTTCGATATCGTTGTTGTCGATCCACCTGCATTTATTCCACGTCGTAAAGATGTAAAAGCCGGGGAGCAGGCTTACAAGCGTATTAATCAGATCGCGATGAGGTTGTTAAATAGAGATGGCATGATCGTCGCGGGTTCATGCTCTATGCATCTGGCGGATGATCGCTTGCCCGATATTCTGCGGGTTCTTGGGCGTGAGTTGGATCGTGAAGTGCTGATTCAGCACGTGGGCTCTCAAGGGGCAGATCATCCGGTACTGCCAGCTATTCCAGAGACCCGATATCTGAAAGCGGTATTTGCTCGCGTATTACCAACGCGCTGAGAGCGTCAGCCACTCGCGGGAATCTGCAACCCGAGCTGATCGTTGATCTGTTTCAGTGTGATCAGTAAGTCCAGCATCTGCTGACGGCACGCAGATTGACCCTCGAGGTAAGACACTGCCGTTTGCCAACCTGCAATGCAGGCTGTATCGGCGCTGGTCAGAGTAATAACTTCGGCCAGTAGCGTCAGATCTTTTTCCTGCTTGCGCGCTGTCAGTAAAGGTTGAAGCCCACTCGCCCCGTCTTCTGAGATTAATACCTGACGAATACCGCGCATAATGGCTTCTACGTCGACAGGTGTACCACCACTGAAAGGACTGCTGCCGGTGTCAGTCAGGTAATTCTGAAGCAGGTCCTGTTCGATGATGCGGTTGACTGTCAGCAGGCTGGCTTGCAGTGTTTCTGTCGGGGTCGCTGCAGACAGCAGTTGAGCGTAATACCCCTGAGCCTCCGGTGATGGCGCCCAGCGCATTTGTAGCCGCTGAAGGTCAGCAATCAGTATATCGGTGAGTGTCGCCAGATAATCTCCGCGACGCTGCTGATGAGCCACTGGGCTGCTATCGTCCTCTTCAGGTTTTGCAGCAGTAGTGCTGTCGAAATCAGACGCAGGTCGCTGGCCATGTTCTCCCCAGAGAATGAACTCAATCGCGTGGTATCCCACACTGACGTACGTCGCATCGGAAAACTGGTGCTGCGCCAGCAACGAATCTCTGTCGATGACCAGAGTCGTGTCATTAACGATCCCGGTAAAGGGATAGCCCTCAAGGTAATCAATGTAACCCGGTTCAATAGGCCAGCTGTTGATCTGTTGAGCCAGGTGTCTTCGTGTCAGCTTCGCCGCAAACCATTCGCTGGGCTCGCGTACAGGAATATCTGAGGCCGCGAGCGATGAAAGATAAGCAGAGTAACTGGCGCGCCAGTGGCCCCTGGCCTCTTCGAGACGTTCAGGTGTTGCGTTCTTACGCAGCGCTGCTGCGCTGGACTGCAATGCCTGTGCGGCTTCTACCGATTTTGAGAGTTGAGCATAGGCGATATTAACCAGGCGTTCGGGATAGGCTTCATCAACAGCGAGGCTCTCTGGTTCTGGCAGGCTTGAAACTTCTCTGCTCATAGGCTTGCTGTGCTCGCTGTCAGAGCAAGCAGAAAGGAGCATCAGTGATCCAAGCAGAACGGAGGCAATGCGCTTCATTGATTCAGCCTTCTTATGGTGATCTCAGTCTATTCGCAGGCTGATCACTGGCCAGCCGTTGGCTTCCGCTTCCGCCTGAAGTGTTGGATCAGGGTCGACAGCCACCGGGTGATCGACCAGGCGCAGAAGTGGCAGGTCGTTGTGTGAGTCACTGTAGAAGTAGCTGCCTTGCATATCGTGCTGGTGCTCTTCCATCCAACTTTTCAGGCGGGTTACTTTGCCATCCTGAAAGCTAGGTATACCGACGGTTTTGCCGGTATAGCGTCCATCAATGACCTCCGGATGCGGGGCAATAATGTGTGCAATGCCCAGGCGCTCAGCGATCGGGTAGGTCACAAAGCCGTTAGTGGCTGTGATGATCAGCAGGGTATCTCCGCGCTCTTCGTGGTGGCGGATCAGGTCTCTGGCTTTCTGGCTGACCAGTGGCTCGATACGGTCGTTGAGGAATATATCCCGTTCTGCGTGCATGTGATCGGCGTCATATTCAGTCAGAGGACGCATCGCAAACTCGAGATACTCATGAATATCCAGACTGCCCGCTTTGTACTGTTCGTAAAAATGATCATTGCGACGCTGGTGGACTTCGGGGTCAACCAGACCGCGGTCAACGAGAAACTGGCCCCAGGCGTGGTCGCTGTCGCCTGAAAGAAGCGTATGGTCGAGATCGAAAATTGCTAATGCCACGGTAACCGGCCCTGTATTGGCAGATGAATCAGAAACAGATCGCTATTCTAGCGGGAACAAGCCATACTTTCCTTATTATGTTTTACGCACCGACGTGCACCCTTGATCTTTGCGATAAAATCGGCAAGGTTGAGTGAATAGATAGAGTTGGATGGCATTGTGATAGACGAGCATGGGTATCGTCCGAACGTCGGCATCATCATCTGCAATGCAATGGGGCAGGTGCTGTGGGCCCGTCGGATTGGTCAGAATGCCTGGCAATTCCCACAGGGGGGAATAAAGCGCGGAGAGTCGCCGGAGAAAGCACTGTATCGTGAGCTTCAGGAAGAAGTGGGTCTTTTACCCGAGCACGTACAGATCATCGGTTCGACCCGCGGTTGGCTGCGCTACCGCCTGCCAAAGCGGATGGTCAGACGCGACAAGCGCCCTGTGTGTGTTGGGCAGAAGCAAAAATGGTACTTGCTGAAGTTGTTGGCAGAGGAATCAGAGATTAACCTCTCAGCGACGGGCAACCCCGAATTTGATGGGTGGAACTGGGTGAGTTATTGGTTCCCTCTTGGTGAAGTCGTTGCCTTTAAGCGCGATGTCTACCGTCGCGCACTGGCGGAACTGGCACCGCGTATTGCAAGGTTGCAACGTAAGTCCGGCTGAGTCCGGAGATAATAACAACGAACGAGATAAACTGAGCCTAATAGCGAGGCCAGAACAGAAAACATGCTCGATATACTGAGACGTATCGTACAGGAGGTCAGCTCAGTCACCGAACTGAGTGAGGCCCTCAAGGTAGTGGTTGCCCGTATCCGCGAGGCGATGCAGACCGAGGTATGCTCAGTATATCTGTATGAGCCTGATGAAAAGCGCTACGTTCTGATGGCGACCGAAGGTCTGCGTCAGGACGCTGTGGGTAAGGTCAGCCTTGCTGGCTCGCAGGGCCTTGTTGGCCTCGTAGGTACCCGCGAAGAACCCCTGAATATCGATAATGCTCCTGAGCATCCCCGTTTTCAGTACCTGTCTGAGACCGGGGAAGATCCTTTTATGTCCTTCCTTGGCGTACCGATTATCCACCACAAACGCCTGTTGGGCGTGATGGTGGTACAGCAGCGCGACAGCCGTCAGTTTGATGCTGGTGAAGAGGCGTTTCTGGTCACTATGTCGGCGCAGCTGGCGGGCGTGATTGCTCATGCCGAAGCGACCGGCAATATCCTTCATATTCCACAGACAGCCACCGAACCGAAAAAGAGTACCCGCTTCACCGGTGCTCCGGGTGCGCCCGGCGTCGGTCTTGGTACGGGTGTGGTTATTTCACCCGCGGCAGACCTATCGGGAGTGGTTGATCGTGAACCCGAGTCGGTCGAGATCGAACTGGAGCGCTTTGATCTTGCGCTGGAAGCCGCGCGAGAAGAGATACGCTCGTTAGGTGGCAAGCTTAAAGGCGAACTGCGCCCCGAAGAAATGGCTCTGTTCGACGTGTATCTGAACATGTTGGACGACAACGCTCTGGGTGCTGAGGTCAAAGTTGCGATCAACAAGGGCAACTGGGCTCAGGGGGCACTGCGTCAGGTAGTCATGGAGTACGTCGGTCACTTCCAGATGATGGAAGATGCTTACCTGCGCGAACGAGCTACCGATATTCTCGACCTTGGTACACGTATTCTTGCGCATTTACAGGGCAACGAAGCGACCTCGCGCCCGGACGATTACCCTCATGATACTATTCTGGTCAGCGAAGAACTGACGCCCGCCATGTTGGGTGAAGTGCCGACTGAAAAGTTGCGCGCTATGGTGTCGGTGAAAGGCTCTTCCAACTCTCACGTGGCGATTCTGGCGCGTGCTATGGGTATCCCGACTGTGATGGGTGCCGTAGACTTGCCGCATGCTCAACTTGATGGCAAAGACCTGATCGTTGATGGCTACCGTGGCCTTCTGTTCTCGAATCCAAATGATGAATTGCGTGAGCAGTACTATGCCATCTACGAAGAAGAGCAGGCGCTTGCCGAAGATCTTGAGGGCCTGCTGCATCAACCGGCCGAAACTCTCGATGGACATCGCATTCCCCTTTGGGTGAATACTGGCCTGATTACAGATGCGTTGCGCAGTCGTGATCGGGGTGCCGAAGGGGTGGGCCTGTACCGTACCGAAGTGCCGTTCATGATGAAGGATCGCTTCCCGTCGGAGAGTGAGCAGCAGGAGATTTACCGGGAGCAGCTCGAGACGTTCAGTCCAGACCCGGTGACTATGCGTACGCTGGATATTGGTGGGGATAAGGCGCTCACGTACTTCCCTATCAATGAGGCAAACCCGTTTCTCGGCTGGCGCGGTATTCGCGTTACCCTCGATCATCCTGAAATTTTCCTGGTGCAGGTACGCGCCATGATGAAGGCCAGTGAAGGCCTCAATAATCTTCGTATCATGCTGCCGATGATCAGCAACGTTGCTGAAGTGGATACGGCATTGCACCTCATTTACCGTGCGCATGTAGAAACACTCGAAGAAGGTTTTAAGGTCGAGATGCCTGAAGTTGGCGTTATGGTGGAAGTTCCTGCGGCTGTTTATCAGATCAAGGATCTGGCTCAGCGCGTCGACTTCCTGTCGGTCGGCAGTAATGACCTGACGCAGTATCTGCTTGCCGTTGACCGCAACAACCCTCGTGTTGCTGATCTCTATCAGGCGTTTCATCCTGGGGTTCTGCAGGCACTGAAACGCATTGTTGATGATGCAAAATCGGAAGGTAAGCCGGTCAGTGTCTGTGGTGAGCTGGCGGGTAACCCCATGGGTGCCGTCCTGCTTATGGCAATGGGTTATGACTGCCTGTCGATGAACGCGACGAACTTGCCGAAAGTGAAGTCGGTCCTGCGTGGCATCAGCCGTGAATGGGCAGAGAAACTACTCGAAGAAGTCATCACCATGGAGAGTGGTGAAGTCATCGCATCAACCTTGCAGCTGATGCTGGAGAAGGCTGGTTTCGGACGTATTATCGGCCCGAATGTCGGCCTGAATTAAAACCTTCTCAGGGGATTAACCCTGCCAGCGGCGAACCCGTCCGGTGTCAAGGTGAACGAACCCGCTGTCTGGATAGTAACCAACGCCACCGCTTCTTAATTCCAGCGCCGCACGATGCAGTTCTTTATGAGATACGCCAGGGATGCGCAGGTCGATTGCGCGACCCTGCATATGCAGACTTTTCTTCGCGACGCCTGAAGAACCGTTACGCAAAGCGGCATTGGTTTTCGGCGAGCGGTAACCCGAAATGATGTACATCGGCTTGTTGGGTGAGAGGCGGGTCTGTAGTTCGTACAGATCCTGATACAGATTTCTGTCCATTGCCATTACATCGTTGGCGCGAAAATCACGTACCAGCATATCGATCATTTCAATTTCACTGTCGATAAACTGCCCTTGAGACCAGAAGGTACTTTTGACCGTTTCACCCGTGTGAATGTTGTACAGACTCAAAGTACGATCAGGGCCCGAATCAATAATCGATTCTGAGGCGGCGTAAGCATTAGTACTGAGGCCTGTCATACCTGCAGCAGAAACAGCGGCAAACTGTTGCAGAAAACGGCGACGGTCCAGCATGTTCTGACTCCTGTTACATTGGGATTACAGTGAGAAGTCAGTATGCCAAAAGTCCAACGGAAAAAATCAGACGTAGTTCATCAGTAAGTTCGTCACGACAGGTGTGTCATGTCCGTATTTCGTAAATACGCGCCAGCGTGTAAGTAGTTGTTACAGGCTGGCGTGGGTGGCGGTACCGCCAATGAGGTCGCGCTGATAGACATCATCGCGTATCTGAAGGCTGCCATTGTCATCGACCCAGGTAGTCCAGTACATCAGATGTACGGGTACAGGATCTTTGATGCGGATACGGCTGGTACGGTTGTGATCAATCGCTTCGTCGATACGTCCGCGATGCCAGCCATCCTGTGACTGAAGCAGTTTTTCAGCCAACAGTCGGGGCTTCTCTACCCGGACACAGCCTGAGCTGAGAGCACGTTGATCTTTCGCGAACAGCTCCGGGCTAGAAGTATCGTGCAGATAGATGCTCTGATCATTCGGGAACAGAAACTTCACCGTGCCCAGTGCGTTCAGTTTTCCCGGACGCTGTACAAAGGTATAAGGAAGATTGCGAGCGCTATAATTCTTCCAGTTAATCTCATCCGCTGACACATGCACGGCTGAGCCGTTTCGCCACTGTAATACGTCAAAGCCTTTTTGCTTCAGGTAGTCAGGGTTACGCTTAAGCTTGGGAAGCAGGTAGGAACTGGCGATGCGTGGAGGCACCGTCCAGGTCGGGGCGATTTCAATAATGCGCATCAGGTCTGTCATGACGGGCGTACGCCGGTCGAGTCGGCCAATGATCACCTTCATCTCCAGCTCGGGAGATCCGCCATTCATCAGGCGCATCGAGTAATCCGCCATATTGACCATGATGTGACGATGGCCAAGGTCGTTTGGTAACTGGCGCCAACGCTTCATGTTCAGAGCGATGCGCTGAGCTGTCTGGTAGGGCGGAATGTTCAGGCGATCAATGGTTTCTTTATTGAGCTTGCCCGTGCTTTCTAACTTGTGTCGCTGCTGGAAGCTACTAATGGCGGCCCGCATTGGTCCATCGAACAGATACTCTGGCTTGCTCAGATCGGGATTTTTCTCCCGCGCTGGGGCGCGTAAAGTCTTTTCGCTCTTATCCCCGAGGAACCAGGCCAGAGTGCCTTTGGGCAGATCGCCATACTGGTCGAGCAGCCAACGCAGATACGGGACCTCGACATGGCGGTCGCCAGCATTCAGGGTCAGCTCGTGAGAAATAGGGCGCCATCCGCCGCTTCGGTCGATATCACGATAGCGTTTCAGCTCGGCGCGAAGGCGTCGGTAGCCGTCGTGCTGGGGGGCCATGCCAGCCAGTAGTTCATCCAGTTTATTCTGGCGTACGGACTCATGCAGCAGGGTGATGATCTGTTCTTCTGTGATCCGGTCCTCGCCAGACAGAACGACCTTACGCATGGTTGGATGGTCATTCTCGTCAGCGTTGGGGATCAGTTCGTTATTGAGAGCCTGCTCTGCGTATGTCACGAAGGCATCGGTGAGCAGTACCTCCATGGCGGTGGCCTGCTCCGGCAGATTAGTAAGCTTGCGCATCTCGCGTTCAAGCGTATCCAATGAATAACCGTAATTGCGCCAGTCATCGACGGAAGTTTCTCGCAGAAGCTCGATGAGTTCATGTGCTTCCGGGCGCAGTTGGTAACTGTCCAGCCAGATAGGTTGGTAGTTACGTTTCAGGTAAAAGGGTTCCATGTTGCGGATGTGCCGGAGCCTGACTTCACCGGCGACCTTGCGGGCACCCTCAATCAGCCAATGCTCCATGTGTTCCTGCGCAACACTGGGTGGCATAAAAGGTCGTGTATGGAGGCTCGCTGCCAGCGCCGCAAACAGCAGCAACGCGCATACCCCGCCAACAATCAGAGGCACGCGGTGTGTGTGGCTGTTCGGTGTTCTGCGATTTATACACGTCATAGCTTTAGTATGGACGTGCTTTTCGAACTCGCTCTCACTCTTGCGTATTCGTTTGTAACAAACGGGGACAGACTACCTGTCTTTAATGGCTAATCTGTAGCTTCTCTCGCCGACGTTTTCGCCTTGCTCATTCCAGGTGATTTCCTGTAATTGGACATCGTTTCCTGAAGCGAGAATGCCGGTACTGCAACGGGTACCGTATCCTGGTGCGATGATAAACTGAGCCGAAAGAAGCCGCTCCCAGAGGATGGGGACGCCAGTCGCAGGCAGAACTTCGTCGGGCCAGGGATCACGACGGTTCAGCAGCGTTGCGAATCCGCTGTCAGCCTGAGCGAGTTGCTCTTTTGCTAACTCGGCCTTTGGCCACGGGCTATCAAGTTGGGCGTTACTCAGGCTGTAGCGACCGGCTTGTAGTCGCCTCAGCTGGCGGTCAGGATGGTTGCTCAGATACCAGAGTTCTGTGGCTGTACCGGCGAGCAGATTGAACGGCGCATAGTCGTCGCAGTTAATTCTCTGCAGCCAGTCTTCTACTGGCAGGTCTGATTCAACAAAGTCTGTGACCAGCTCACCGCGTGATCTGGGATTCTGAGGGCCTGCTCCCGGGGCGCGAACATTGGTCAGTGCGGCCCAGCGACCAGTGTCTCTGAATCCAAGCCAGGTACCGCCCTGCTCCAGATCTTTGCCAGCGTACAGCCCGGGAATATTTTCCCATGGGTGCATCGGCGCCGCAGGGCGTTGATAAAATTCATCGCGGTTTG
>NZ_DDKU01000136.1:0-6150 GCF_002339775.1 Thalassolituus sp. UBA2590 | reverse complement strand
CTCGTTTGCGTCGTTTCCGATGTGCAGCATCAGATACTGCCCGGCCCAGAAGTCCGGAGCCTTGCCGGTAGGTGCGAGAAGGATTACCCGGTAAACGTCATCCGCCAGCAGCTCGACCGACTGTACCTGACAGGCAAGTGTGGCGGGCTGTTTGTGGTCCGGAGCGAATACATCGGTCATAACAATCTCAACGTCAGATTTGGGAAAAGCTACGCAGCATAATACCTGATTATCCTGCTCAAGTATTGGGTTGCCCAGCTCATTACGAAAGCCTAGTTCACCGGACAGTCGTTCGCCCATGCACACATGACAAATACCGTTCTCGCAACTTACGGGCAGAATGACACGTTGTTCGAGGGCCGCATCGGCAATGGTCTGATCAGAGCGGCAGCGAATCGTGACACCGTTCGGCTGAAAAGTGATCCGGTGCGTTCTGCCACCCTTCGGGTTGGCCGGATCACTCATTTCAGACCAATGTCTTTACCGATTTTCCTGACCAGTTGGTCGACGCTGTCTTTGACGTCGTCGTCCATCACAATCGGTACACCCCATTCACGGTTGGTTTCCCCCGGCATTTTATTGGTCGCGTCTAAACCCATTTTCGAGCCGAGCCCGGACACCGGCGACGCAAAGTCGAGGTAATCGATGGGCGTATTTTCAATCATGGTGGTGTCGCGTGCGGGGTCCATGCGGGTGGTAATGGCCCAGATCACGTCTTCCCAGTTGCGGGTGTCGACGTCATCGTCGACCACGATCACAAACTTGGTGTACATAAACTGTCGCAGGAATGACCAGACCCCCATCATTACGCGCTTGGCGTGGCCGGGGTACTGTTTCTTCATGCTGACCACCGCCATGCGATAGGAACAACCTTCTGGCGGCAGATAGAAGTCGACGATTTCCGGAAACTGCTTTTGCAGAATCGGCACGAAGACTTCGTTCAGAGCAACACCCAGAATCGCGGGTTCGTCTGGTGGACGGCCGGTGTAGGTACTGTGATAGATCGGGTCTTTGCGGTGAGTAATACGCTCAACCGTAAAGACCGGGAAGTGATCCACTTCGTTGTAATACCCTGTGTGGTCACCAAACGGACCTTCAGGGGCCATGTCGTCTGGGTGGATCACACCCTCCAGCACGATTTCAGCCGACGCCGGAACCATCAGGTTGTTGCCGATACTCTTCACCAGTTCCGTGCGTGAATCACGCAGCAGGCCAGCAAAGGCGTATTCGCTCAGGGTATCGGGCACTGGAGTGACCGCGCCCAGAATCGTCGCTGGATCTGCCCCCAGAGCCACGGTTACCGGGAAGGGTTTACCCGGGTGCTCCTGCTGCCATTCACGGAAATCAAGCGCGCCACCACGATGGCTCAACCAGCGCATGATCACGCGATTTTTACCGATGACCTGTTGGCGGTAGATACCTAGATTATGGCGCTCTTTGTGCGGGCCTTTGGTAATCACTAACGGCCAGGTAATTAGCGGGCCTGCGTCGCCAGGCCAGCAGTGCTGAACCGGAATCTTTGAAAGATCGACGTCGTCGCCTTCAATCACAATTTCCTGACATGCCGCTTTTTTCACTTCTTTCGGGCCCATGGCCAGCACTTTCTTGAAAATCGGCAGCTTCGACCAGGCATCTTTCAGGCCTTTGGGTGGCTCGGGTTCTTTCAGGAAAGCGAGCAGCTTGCCGATTTCGCGCAGCGCCTCAACGGAATCTTCACCCATGCCCATCGCCACACGTTCGGGTGTGCCAAACAGGTTGGCCAGTACCGGCATGTCATAACCTTTGGGGTTTTCAAACAGCAGGGCGGGGCCTTTAGCGCGGAGTACGCGGTCGGCCAGTTCGGTCATTTCGAGGTGTGGGTCAACAGGCTCTTTGATACGAACCAGTTCACCGCGTTTTTCCAGTTTCTTGATGAAGTCGCGCAGGTCTGCGTATTTCACGAGAAGCTCTCACTGTTTGAATCAGGGGGAGCATTCTAACAGCTTCGTTTGAGGGAAGTAGAGGTGGGGTTAGTCAGGAGCAGGGGCGAATTTAAGTGATTGGGATAAAGCTCGGTAAGACACGGTAAATACATCCCTGTACGCTCGGATGCGCTATCTGACCGCCAAGGATGGCGGAAATGCCGGGGGCTGTATGGAACAGCCCCGGTCTGGCGCATACGCTTACCTCGCTGTACCCCAATCATTTTTGTACTGGCCCATCCGCTCCCTCTCTCGAGAAGGGAGTGGCGGGGTTAATTAAAGAAATCAAACGCCCAGAAGTGGTCGAAATCCGGGAAAATGCCGCTGTTCTTCTGCGATTCTTCGCGCCAGAAAGCACCATCAGCGCGCTCAACCTGTACCGGTTCTGCATCCGGATCAGGAGACTGAACTGACGTTGTCCGACAGGTGGTTTACGACCCAGGCTTCGTTGTCGTTGCGCAGAGCGATTGCAACTGGTTCAAGGCCGACCGGCACGCTGTGCAGCAGCTCAGGTGTTTCGCCACTGACATCAAAGACTTCCATTTTGCCGTCGGGTGTATTCAGCGCATACAGGCGAGTGTTGTCCGAGTTCAGAACCAGTGGACGAACCTGTCCGGATTCAAAGTTGGTGTAAGAACCCTGCACCTTAATATCGATGGTACCGTTGGTGTCACCATCGAGGTTGTCACTGACGTTAAATACAATGCGGTCGTAGCCCGTGTACTCGGCATCCGGGATGTAACGCACGTTAGGTGGCGTGCCTTCGAGACGGCCATGAAGTGGTGCCTCTACGATGCTCCAGCTGAGATTATTGTCTGGCTCGCCTTCTGGCGTCAGATGCTTTGCCCGAAAGTCGATGGTGATACTCTGATTGCGGAAAGTCGTCATGGAGTACGACTTTGCCTGGGGAATCAGAAATGGTTCTACATTGCCACGGTTGCCAATGAAATCGGCAACGAACTGAAGCTTCAGTACCTGTTCAAGGCTACCCTGTCAGGCATCGCCGTTCTTGGTTGCGTAACCTTCTACGCTGGCAGATACACCTGTAGCGGTCGTTATTAACCCCGCGCCACAGGTCAGGGCCATCGCCAGCCTGCGAGCTTTTGTTGTTATCGTCATTTGGTCTACCCGATGAGTCGTTTTTTTATTGTTATGACTGCGATTGAAACGCAGTGTGAGAAGGACGATAGAGGCTGTGTCCGGGGGTGAACAGAGATCCGTAACACACTGGCCGACAGGGGTACATGATCAAGGTCTTGCGCGGACATAGTGCGCCGCGGTGTAAAAACCTGTCCGATGGTGGTCAATACTGTGACCTGAGTCTCTGTCTGCTTTATAATCGAGCTTTTTTCCGGGGAGAGACAATGCGAGCCAGAGCCTGCTTGAATACAGCCGCCGTGGCTGGATTTACTGGGGTTGCATTCGGTGCGTTTGGCGCTCATGGACTCAAGGGAGTCATTGAGCCAGAGTTGATGGCAGCGTATGAAACCGGGGTGTTGTACCACCTGATGCATGCGGTTGTCCTGCTGGCAATGTCGGCATGGTTGTACGTGCGTCCGGCGTCCTGGATTCGTCGTAGCGCGATTATGATGACTCTGGGGTTGATTCTGTTTAGCGGTAGTCTTTATGCCATGGCCATGACAGGACAGCGTTTTCTGGGTGTTATTACACCGTTCGGAGGCGTTAGCTGGTTGATTGCCTGGGCATTTCTGATTCTGGCGGCATTCCGTCTTCCCCAATCCCCTTCTGACAGCGAGTAAAGCGAGTGTCTGACACTAATCAGGTTGGCGATGCCGACAAGCCACAATATCGCCGTGGCATAAAAAGTTTTGTTATCCGGGCTGGCCGTCTTACCAAAGGTCAGCAGGGTGGCCTGGATCGCCAGTGGCCGATCATGGGGCTGGAGCTTGAGCAGGGCGAAATTGACCCGCCTGCGGTCTTTGGTCGTGATGCGCATGTTGTGCTCGAGATTGGTTACGGTATGGGTCAGTCTCTCGTACAGATGGCCGCTGCGGCGCCAGAAAAAGACTTTATCGGTGTTGAAGTACACTTGCCCGGGGTCGGCTCACTGTTGAACCTGGCGGAAGAAGCCGGTGTCACAAACCTGCGAACATACAAAGACGATGCGATTGAAGTGCTGAAGCTGATCCCTGATAACAGCATTGATACGGTTCAGTTGTTTTTTCCGGACCCATGGCACAAGAAAAAGCACCATAAGCGCCGTATCGTACAGCCAGAATTCGCGCAGACGTTGCGACGTATCCTGAAGCCAGGTGGCGTGTTCCATATGGCGACTGACTGGGAGAACTACGCAGAGCACATGATGGAAGTCATGGAAGCGCAGGAAGGCTACGAAAACGTTGCCGGTAAAAATGAATATGTACCGCGCCCGGAACATCGCCCGTACACCAGGTTTGAAAAGCGTGGCGAGAACAAAGGGCACGGTGTCTGGGATCTGATGTTCCGGAAAGTTTGAGATTATGTGCAGATAGTCTGATGGGTTTCTCTGGCTCGCCGTAAACCCATCCATGGGGGCTCCGCTGTGCCATCCATGGCACAGAGGGCCAGCGAAACCCATCAGGCTATCTACACGAAATGTATTTAGGAGAGAGAAAATGCAGAAGAAAGATAAAGAAAAAGTATTTGGTGGTGAATGGTCGGAAGCGCAACTGCGTGAATTTCTGGTTGCCGAAAGCTACGACGGTTCAGACGCAGACTACATCGCCGTCATTCGCGCTTACCGCCACATGGTGCCGGGCACTTTTGCAGATTTTATTAAACTGTTTGCAGCCGAAGGTCACAATCTGGATGCAAAAAATGCTGACGGTGTAACTTTGCTTGAGACCATCGAATCTCATGCACAGGGCAAAGAGTACGCAGAAATTATTCGTGCCGCAGCCTGATCTCAGGTTGTAAAAAATACCGACTAAGCCGGAGGGCTTATGAAAAAAATAAAAATATTACCACTTTCACTCATCACTCTTGCCATGGTGGGCTGCGGTGGTGGTGGTTCTGGCTCAAGCAGTTCAGATGAGGATAACTTTCCGACAGATCTGACCTACTTTACGCTGGACGATTATCGCTCGACAGCAGAGTTGCTGCAATTGAGAGGCGATAATGAAATTACAGGTACTTGGGTTGGTGTACGTAATAATACCTACACGGACGCTAATACCAGCGGCCCTGACTTTAAGCGTTATGAGAGTCGTCTTGAATTTCTCGTTATTCGGGAGAGCGCAGAGTATGAGAGTGGCTTTGAATTTGCCTCCTGCAATGCTGGTGGCTTCGTTGAAATTCGCAGCGTGACATCGACGGCCGTGGCTACGGTGGGCGCTGGAACGTACAATCGTTCGGCGAATAACGTACTGACGTTGGAAGTCGAAGGTGCCGTCGCGCCGGGTGTCAGCCTGTATTCCAGCAGTGAATTTATCCGCCTGAAAGAGAGCACCGGCCGGGTAGGCTCAATGGGCTGGAATTGGGGCCCTGACCAGATTGTCACCGGCGAAGATGTTTTCTGTGTCGGTTTGCACAACCTCGAAGACTCAGAAACCAAGTTGTCTGTAGCGACTACCAACGAAGACGATGGGGATTCTATTCTCGATCTGAGTACAGAGACCTACTCTTTTACTGAACGGGATATTTATTTCTTCGATGCAGTAAATAACCTTTCACATGAATCTGCCGATTCGTCTGATGATATTGGTATTACTATTACAGGACAGGATGTGTACGGCTACGATGCTGCATTCAATATCCAGCGCAGTGATTCGAATAACGATACTGTGGTAGGTAACGTCTCTGTTGAAGTTACTTTTTAAACATTAATGTTTAAAAATAAAAAACCCGCCCTTTACGCTTCTGGGCGGCTTCGCGATCGAAACCATTGCCCTCTGCGGGTACCATCACGCCAGAATTCGGTGCTTCGACACCGCCGGCATCTGTGGTTGGCCCGGGTTTGCCATTGATCGTACTGGTGCGACCGAACAGGCGATAGTTATGCGCTGGGATGGTGGTCAGCAGGCAGTCCCTCGGGTGTGGCTGACACACTGAACGTCAGTGCCAGTGCTGGCAATGGCACGCAGGAAACTTGGCGTACGCTCGCACATCCATGCCGTAAAGATCAGGCACTGATGATATCGATGGCCGATTGCGTCTGGTTTGGCGCAAAAGGGAGCGGCTTGTTTGGAGG
>NZ_DDKU01000185.1:0-31841 GCF_002339775.1 Thalassolituus sp. UBA2590 | reverse complement strand
CGAATCCGGCCCCCGCAACCAACAATTAAGCCAGCCAGTGAGCTGGTTTTTTTGTGCCTGAAGTTAACAGCGTATGTCGACCCCACAATCATTTACCCTATAAAATTCCCGTTTCCTCTCCCTGACACCCGTGATATTCCGCGTTACCATGGTTTGCCTTAGTGTTGATTGGCGGTTTTTCATGGCAAAACGTATCTTTATCACCGGCGGTGCCCGTCGTTTAGGTAAAACGTTAACAGAGCATTTTTTGAATGAAGGCTGGGCGGTTGTTGCGCATTTTAATACCAGCAGCGAGCTTGAAGAGCACCCCAATCTGGCACTTCTGCGAGCTGATTTATCCAACCCCGAAGACATTGCGCGTCTCTGTCAGGAGCTGCCAGTGCATGGGCCGTTCGATGCTGTGATTCACAATGCCTCCTGTTTTGTCCCGGACAGCGCTGCCTCTGATCTCGCAAGCCATGTCGCGCAACATCAGAATGTTCACGTTACTGCCCCCGTGATGATCACGGAGGCCATCGCTGAATGCTGGGCTGACAGCGCCTGCATGATCAGTATCAGTGATATTTATGCTGAAATTCCGAATCAACGCTTCTCTGTCTATTGCGCCGCGAAGGCCGGTTTGCAGAACTGGTCGTTGAGCATGGCGCAACGCCTGGCGGGGCGTGTGCGGGTGAATGTCATTCAGCCGGGGCCAGTACAGTTCTTACCAGAGCACGATGAAGCATACCGACAGCGGGTGCTGTCGCAGTCTTTGATTGGCGAAGAGCTGGGTTACGGTGCGATCGTCGACGCCTGCGACTATCTGATTAAAGCGCAGGCGGTCACTGGATCAGTTACCCGTGTTGATGGCGGCCGCTTCGTTGCTAACCGCTACGATCAGACGTTTTCTGCCTGATTCCAGGTCTCATAGACTTCACGGTAATAACTTTCTTCTGGTGGTGTCTGCTTCAGCGCAGTAGCACCGCTGTCCGCTTCCTGCAGAATATCAATATCTATGGTGCGGTCCCGTGTCTTTCGTGCTGGTGATTTCGGTTCCCGGCCCAGCTGCTCCTCAATCCGTTGCAGGCGCTGTTTCAGCATGGGGGCTGGCAGGTTGCACTCGAGAATAATGAGCTGGTTGCCAAAGGTGTGTGAGAAGGTTTCTCCAACCGGCTCGGTAAAGACTGCAGGTGACTGTTCGACGATGTCGCCAACGTGGTGAAGAGCTTCGACTGCCATAGAGAGATGCTCTCTGGGTTCAATATTACTGCCAAGCCCCAACAGAAAATATGCCATACAGTTCACGAGTCCTAATAAAAATGTCGTAGTTGTAGCGTCAGCTACTTTTACTGCGCGTACAAACGCGCTATCAATATGGCAAACATAATAACAACATGGAAGGGCATAGATATGTCTGGCTGGATGCCATATTTCATTGCGGTGTTGCTGATACTTGGCGGCATGCTTCCTGTCTGGGCCGCTACGCAGCGAAATGAGATGCCACCTCAGTTGATGTTGGCGAAGCGTTTTCAGGGCGCAGAGGCGCTGCCTTTATACGGTGTGAGTGAGAAGTATGATGGCGTCCGTGCATTTTGGGATGGCATCTCGCTCGTTACCCGCAGTGGCCGGGTGATCGACGCGCCAGATTGGTTTCTGGCGCAGTTGCCGGGTGAACCCATGGATGGCGAATTATGGCTGGGCTACGGGCGGTTTTCTGAAGTCAGTGGACTTATTCGTCGTAACGACAGCGATATCAGCCCGCTGTGGCAGGAGGTCCGGTATATGGTGTTTGACCTGCCTGAATTGGGCGGGACCTTCGATGAACGTTATCAGGCGCTGATTGATCTGATTGGTGAGCCCTCGCAGGGGACGGCCGATGAGAATCTTCAGGTGGTAGAACAGTTAAAAGTGTCTTCTGAGAGCGAACTGGATGCCCTGTTGCAGTCGGTACTGGATCGTGGAGGCGAGGGATTAATGCTGCATCGCTGGGATAGTTTTTATTTTTCCGGGCGCAGTAGTGATCTTTTAAAAGTAACGCCATTAGAAGATGCCGAAGCCATTGTGACCGGCTATGAGCCCGGGCAGGGGCGATTGAAGGGCATGATGGGAGCCCTCAGAGTGCGCCTGCAAAATGGCCGCGAAATGCTGCTGGGTACCGGTTTCTCGGATGCTGAGCGGCAGTCACCGCCGGCACTTGGCACTCGTGTCCGTTTTACCTTTCGCGGCCTTACGGCTGATGGCTTGCCTCGTTTTGCCAGTTTTGATCGTGTTCGCCCGCCCGAGTAAACTGGGCGCTTTCTTTCATATCGGAGATTCTGATGTCGCGCCAGGTGCCGCAAATTCGAGTCCGGCAAGCAGATACTGAGCAGACTCTTCCTGACCTCCACCCCGTGTTATCCCGTGTGTACCAGAGTCGCGGCATCGCGAACCCTGATGATCTGAATCTGCAGTTGGCAGGCCTTATTCCTTACCATGAAATGCTGGGTATTGATGAGGCGGTCTCTGCCCTTATGCCGGTTGTCACTGAAGGGAAACGCCTGCTTGTAGTGGGGGATTTTGATGCAGACGGTGCGACCAGTACGGCGGTGGCTTTGAGAGCACTCAGTATGATGGGTGCTCAGAACCTGGATTATCTGGTGCCCAACCGGTTTGATTTCGGGTATGGCCTGTCGCCTGAACTGGTAGAGGTAGCAATTGAGCGACGCCCGGATCTGATTATGACCGTCGATAATGGCATTGCGTCGGTGAGCGGTGTGGCAGCGGCAAACGCAGCAGGTATCCCGGTCGTGGTGACAGACCATCACCTGCCCGGTGACGAGTTGCCTGAGGCGCTCGCGATTGTAAATCCGAATCAGCGTGGCTGTAAGTTCCCATCAAAAGCGGCCTGTGGCTGCACCGTTGTTTTTTATCTGATGCTAGCCTTGCGGGCGCGCTTAGCCGAGTCAGGCTGGTTTGATAAGACAGCGACGGGCCAGTCTCCCAATCTTGCTGCACTGATTGATCTGGTTGCTCTTGCAACGGTGGCTGATGTGGTGCCTCTTGATAAAAATAACCGTATTCTGGTCGAGCAGGGGCTGCGCCGTATTCGTGCCGGAAAGTGCCAGCCAGGCATCCTCGCTTTGCTGCAGACCGCAAAGCGGGACCATAGACAATTGGTGTCGACCGATCTTGGCTTTGCTGTTGGCCCGAGAATCAATGCAGCCGGGCGGCTTGATGATATGTCATTGGGCATAGAATGCCTGCTGACCGACGATTTTAACCGGGCTATGGACATCGCTACCGAGCTGGACGCTTTTAACCGGGATCGTCGACAGATTGAGCAAGCAATGCAGGGAGAAGCACTCGCCTTACTTGAGCGGATGGATACCAGTCCGGCAGAAGGATATGGTGTTTGCCTTTATCACCCGGAATGGCACCAGGGGGTGATTGGTATTCTGGCGTCCCGAATCAAGGAGCGCCTGCATCGCCCGGTGATTGCCTTTGCCCGTGGAGAGGGCGGCGAAATAAAAGGCTCTGCCCGTTCGATCAGTGGTTTGCATATTCGTGATGCGCTGGATCGTGTGGACCGGTTGGCACCGGGAATTATCGTGAAGTTTGGCGGCCATGCTATGGCTGCTGGACTGACGCTGACAGAAGGCACCTTTGAACGCTTTGCTTCGCTATTTGATGATGTGTGCAAAGCTATGCTTAGCGACGACGCTTTACAGCAGACATTGGAAACGGATGGCACGCTTGTAGCTGCCGATTTTAATATGACACTTGCTGAAGCTCTGCGTCTGGGAGGCCCGTGGGGGCAGGCATTTCCTGAACCTCAGTTTTCAGGGGGTTTTCGCTTGATTCAGCAGCGTGTGGTCGGTGGCAATCATCTGAAGCTCGTGCTTCAGCCGGACGGAACAGACCAGGCGATTGATGCTATCTGGTTCGGAATTGACTCATCGGTCTGGCCAGACCACTCGCGGGAAAAGGTGACCTGCGTTTATCAGCTCGACATTAACGAGTTTCGTGGTGAACGGAACCTGCAACTCAGGGTTGTTCACATGGAGTGAATCAACCGAACTATTAAGTCACACCTTCAGGGAGGAAGGTATGAAGTATTGCTTAGTCGTATGTTTGATTGCTTTACCCGCCACTGCCGAGATATATCAGTGGCGAGACCCGCAGGGGCAGTTGCATTTTTCAGATCGTGCGCCTGAAAATACAGAGCACACTCAGGCGGATTTAACGCCTATCAGCACGTACGAGGCCGTGATTCCTGATATTCAGGATGACTCTGACGCTCGACGGGCCCGCAACGAATCGAGGCTTGCTGAGAAGAAGAAACAACGTCTTGCCAGCGAGAGAGCAGCAAGGCAATCGCAGGCACGAGAGAAAAAATGCCGACAGGCGCGCCAGGATTACCGCTCAGGCGAAGGCCGCTACCGGTCTCAGCCTGGCCTCGATGACCTTAAAAAAGCCCGCCGCCGCATTGATGCCATTAATGAGCGGATAAAGGCTTTTTGCTATTAAGCGTCCTCAGACTGGCTTTGCCGTGTAACTGTCTGTGTCAGGAGTGAGGGCACGACGGTTAAAGATTGTTACTGCCCGGCAGAAGCGTTTGTTTTACCTGACTTTTCATACGTTTTACCTCACAGCCCGCTTGTCCGCCTGACGGGTTGCTAACCTCAGAATGTAAGTGTGTCTGACTGAGGTTGTGGTGATGAAATCAGCTCTGCTGATTATGGCGGCGATTCTGATCAGTGGGGGTCTGTATTTTCTGATGACCCCGGGTAACCACATGCACATTACATTGGTTGGAAACACCAGTGGTGTCATGGCGGCCCGTGATCAGAAAATGCTGTCATTAATTGAAGCCAGATTCCGCGCTTACGAGTCGGATTTAGGAATAGCCTTCTCATTTTCGTATCTTGATGCCAGCGTACCCACAGATCAGCTGGCGGCGGAATTTAAGCGCATTACGGATGAAGCCAGCCCCGACCTGGTCATTGGTTGCGGAGACTCATTCTGCCTCCGCCAGGTTTTACCTGTGGTCGAGTCAGGCAATCTCACATTTTTGTATCCCGGAGCGTCAGAAGGCCTGTTTGACAGCGCGTCTTTAGTGCATCTGGGCCCGGTTCCCAATCAGTTTCTTTTTCCATCCCTGAGCTGGGTTCGGCAGCACCTCGGGGATACCGTTATGTATCTCGGTGGGGAAGATATCCGTTCACGGATGTTAGGGCGCATGTTGCGTCAGCACCTGTTGCCTGTTTCTGGGATTAATATGGTGACAGAGGAGTACCTTGGCACCTATGAGCAGATGCCGTCGATATTAGAAAAAATCAGAGATTATCAGCCTGATGTTCTCTTATTCGATGCCTGTGACTGGCTGAATCATCCGGATTTCGCGAGCGTACTTACTAAGGCCAATATCCGTATATTTTCGCTCTGTACAGATACCCGCCAGCCTGTCGCTAATAATTACTATTTCGTAAGCCATTACTTTGATCATCCGCATAATCAGGCAAATGTAGAGTTTAAGAGCTTTATCGCTGAACGTGAAAACCGACCGGATGCGCTGAACGCAATGGCTGTTGGTGCAGCAGATCTGGTGATCTCGCTACTACGAGAAAGAAGCATGACCGCGGCAGAGATCAGTTACGCGCTGCGTGGCCGAAACCTTCTGAGCGCGGCCGGCTCACTCGCTGTTGACGTGAACGAAGAAGGTACATGGCACACTCTTTTTATCGGTCAAAGTAACCGTGGTGAGGCAAGGCTGCTATGGATGTCGGACGCTAAACTTCGCCCCGAAATGTTTCCCGGAAGTGAAGGGCCATCCGACTGGCTTCATCACGTTACTATTTACTGGAGAAATAATCGCGGACGCTACCGGGCAGGGAGCATTGGGGGTAAAGCATGGCTGTAACCCCAAAAAAATTCTCTGTAAAGAATCTGGTCGATTCTGCGAAAAATTACGAATTCCCAAGTATGCGTGGCCGGTTGCTTACCTGGATGATGATAACGGCATTGATTCCCGCTATTTTCCTTGTACTGATCGGCCTTACCTATGCTGAAAAGCAACTGGAAAAACGTGCTCTCGCTGATCTGAGTGCGGCATCGAAGCGACTGCATCACGACATCAGTCTGGTTGTTAATTCTCCACTGGAAACCGTCAGAGTCTTTTCGCGATCACCCTACCTGCATCAGGCATTGAAGGATTTCTCATCCGTGTTTGATAAGGATGAACTGTATTCCACGGACTATCAGGATATGCAGGATAAATACTGGGCCTATTTTTCTCTATATGCTGAGAAAAACCGTTTACGTGATTTGCTGATACTTAACCATCAGGGCGAGGTCGTGTTTTCAGCGGTACAAAGCGACGCGTACGGTGCTGACATTAAACACGTAGACTACACAGGAACCGGTATACAGGCAGCCTACAAGAAAGCGCTCTGGAAGATGGACTCCGCCATTGCCTTTTCTTCATCTGAAGCGGACGAGAATACCTTCGCTTTTCTTGCAGCTCCCGTCGTTGGGGATCGATTATTAGGCGTCATTATATTGATACCTGAGCCAGCTGAATTAGAGCGGCTTCTCTCTATACACAGCCACAGCGGGCAACTTGTTAATCTCTATTCCGAAAAAAAATCCGTAGGCTACCGCTCATTGTTTAAGGGAGATGTCATAGACCGAACTTCAGGTCTCGGCAAGCGATTATCGGGTGCCATGTTGGGGACGGACTTCAGCGGCGAACTGGATTTCTGGGAAGGCGACTGGTTGGTCAGTATACGTTCGGTTCCGGTACTGCAGTCGGTTCTTGTGCAGCGCCGTGATAAAGATGTCGTATTAGAGTCAGTCAGAGAATTAAGGTACGGAGGGTGGGGCATTACTCTGGTTGTATTGCTTCTTACCTTCGTATTGTCACGGCGCTTGTCTCATAACCTTGCTGCTCCGGTGTTTACCCTGACTCAGAGTATCGAACGTATATCGGAGGGCGATCGTGAAGTCTCTGTTGATGTGAACAGAAAAGATGAACTGGGTAAACTGGCCCAGCAGTTCAATGAAATGGCGGTCTCTCTGAGAGATACGCAAGCGCAGCTGGTGCAGACTGAGAAGATGGCCTCAATCGGGCATCTGGCGGCTGGTGTTGCACACGAAATTAATAATCCCATGAGTGTTGTCACCGCCAACATGACAACTATGAAAGAGTACGCTGCGACTTACGTAAAGCTAGCCGATCTCTTCTCCCGTTATCTCGAATCAGCGAGTGAGGACGCCTCTGAACGACAGGGTATTCTTGATGAACTGCAGTCGTTTGAGAAAGAAGAGGATATTGGCTTTGTTCATCAGGATATGAAAGCGCTGCTTCAGGATTCCCAGCTTGGCTTGTCACGGGTCCAGCATATTGTCAGCAGCCTGAAACTTTTTTCTGAGCTGGATAAATCGGAAGAGGAAGACATTGACCTGAAAGAAACTCTGGAGCAGGTAGTCAGTGATGTGGCGCCATCACAAACGCGTCAGGTAGAGATTACTTACGATATTGAACTGGACAGCAAAGTCCGGGTCAAACCCGAGCAGATGCGGAGAGTGTTCTCCGCAGTAATAGATAATGCCATCAGGGCGTGTGTCGATAAGGGCAGCCTGCGAATTAAAGCCTGTCGTCAGGACTCAGTGCTGATTATTGATTTTCAGGACACTGGATGTGGCATGGCACCGGATCAGGTGAGTCAGGTGCTGGATCCCTTCTACACAACACGTGAGGTTGGAGAAGGGATCGGTCTGGGACTGTCGGTCGCGCACTCTATCGTTGAAGCTCATGCCGGGACACTCAGTGTTGTCAGCAAAGAGGGTCGTGGTACCCGGGTTCGGATAGCCTTGCCTGAGCGCTGAGATCTGCGTCTGGATTTATCGCTCCTGCGCTTTTATAGTGGCTTGGTGGATACCCTGACTGGCGACCAACGGAGTGCAGACATGCTGTCGTTACTTGCAAGATTACTTAAAGCCCTCAATTCGGAGGCAGCTCCAGGACAGGTAGCTTTCGGCTTTGCGCTGGCTATGATCCCGGGGTTTACCCCGCTATTTTCCCTGATTAATCTCGTTGTATTACTCATCGCGTGCATTCTGAGAATTAACTTCAGTGCCTTTTTGCTCGGCATTGTTGTGTTCTCCGCCATCGGCTATTTCCTCGACCCTCTCTCAGCTGATGTAGGGGAGTACCTGTTAACTCTGCCATCGCTCACTGATACCTGGACACAGTTTTACCAGAACGACTGGATGAGGGTTTCTTCCTTTAATAACACGGTCGCGATGGGTGGGCTGGTTATTTCAGTTTTACTACTGGTTCCAGTGACTCTGATCAGCCGTATTCTTATCCTGCAATACCGTAAGCGTGTTCTGAACTGGGTTAATCGTTTGAAAATTGTTCAGGCGCTTAAAGCCACTAAATTCTGGTCTATCTACACCAAGTTTGCGGAGTACTCATGACTAAATGGATTCGCTGGTCAGGTCTGGCTGGTTTTCTTGCGGTAGTCGGGCTGATTGCCGCGCTATTTATTTTCCTGCTGCCTTTTCTGATCAAGTCAGGTATTGAATTTGCGGGCACCAAACTGGCGGGTGCCAAAGTCACTCTGGACGATGCCGATGTGACACTATCTCCGCTGGGTGTTCGCCTCGAAGGGCTGCAGGTGGCAGACGCACGTGCTCCTATGATGAACCTGATGGAGTTTGATGAAGCTGTCGCTGACCTTGAATTAGCGCCCCTCATTGTCGGTAAGGCGATCAGTAATGAGCTGTCTGTTTCTAACCTGAGGTTCCACACTGAGCGCGAAAGCAGTGGTGCAATAGAGGTCGCAGAGTCGGAATCAGAAGGTGATGAATCGCCTTCTCTGAAGGAAAAGGCCTCTGAGGCTCTTCCTTCTGTCGATGAGGTGTTGGCAAAAGAAACGTTAAGCACGCCTGATGCGGGCGAGGCTCTGAAAGCTGCCTGGAACGAAAATAGCCAACTGATCGATGACGCCTTCGATAAAGTGCCGGACGACAGCTCTATAGCTCAGTATGAAGAGCAGATTCAGGCGATAACGTCTGGACGTCTGGAGTCTATCGAGGATTTTCGCGAACGCAAGCGACAGCTTGATGAGCTGAAAGAGCAATTTAAACAGGACCGCGATGCGGTGAGGGATGCCAGAGACGTCGTTCGCTCTGCGAAAACAGAAGTGTCCGCTAAACTCACCGAGCTTCGTCAGGCCCCGTCTGAAGACCTTGCCTATCTCAAGGATAAGTATCAGCTGAGTGGTTCTGGCGTTTCTAATATTACAGGGTTGCTGTTTGGTGATGACGCCGCTAATTGGGCGCGTGAGGCTCTGTATTGGTATGAAAAAGTCAAACCTTACCTGGAGTCAGACGACGGTGCAGAGGCTGATAGCGAGAAAGATGAAAAAGCACCGCGTCTGGCTGGACGTTTCATACACTTTCCGAGTGACGATCCGTGGCCTGATTTCATGATCCGCACTGCGCGACTGACAGGCCCATTTGATGGTGGTCAGTTGGTCATTTCGGGCAGGGATATTACGCACCAGCAAACAGTGACGGGTCGACCGACCGTATTTACTGCGACGGGAGAAGGGTTGCAGAAAATTGGGGATCTGGATGGTCGCCTGGTGCTGAACCATACCGTGGGCAACGCAACAGATACGCTGACTCTTGCAATCAGCGACTGGAAAATGGCTTCTCTTAATCTTGGTGTTGCTGGTGCCAGACTGGACTCGTCTCGTGTTCAGCTGGATGCAACGGCAGAAGTGGTTCGGGGCGAGCTGGATGCTGATCTCGATGCGAACGTGACCCAGGCGAACTTTACGGGTGAAGGCCAGACCCTGTTTGCCCGTGAACTGAACGCGGCGCTTCAGGGAATTAATAACTTTACTGTGAATGCGGGTGTTACCGGCACCCTTAAGAACCCTGACATTGCTTTCGGTTCTGATCTGGATCGCCAGATAAACAGCGCGATCAGCAAGCGCATCCGGGCCAAGCAAGATGAGTTCGAGCAGAAGCTGAAAAATCGTCTTAATGAGAAGATGTCAGAATATGCAGGTGATTATGCTGAGGAATTACAGCAGTTAGCCGCGATGGAAGGTTCGCTTGATGATAAACTCAGTGCCTTAAAAGACCTCGCTTCGACTGAGCTTGAAGATTTTAAAGCACAGCAAGAGCGTGAAGCCCGCGAAAAACTCGAAGCTGAAAAAGCAGCTGCCGAAGAAAAAGCGCGGAAAGAGGCGGAAGCAAGGAAGCAGGAACTGAAAGATCAAGCGAAAGACAAACTAAAGAACCTATTCTGATGCAGACCCGATTACTAACACCTGAAGAATTTAAAGCCACACATTTTTCCCCTGCGCGGGTGGAAGACAGCACGCCCACCCCGGATTTCTGGATCTATGTTCAGGCGATACCGGCTGAGCACTTTGGCATATTTGATTGCCGTGAAGGGCAGGTGACCCATGTATATCGAATGGGTAACGAATTCGAACACGTCTTGATCAACAGCCAGTATCAGGGTGTGGCAATGGTCATCGTGGTCGACCTGGGCAGCAAATCTGTGCACGGACACTACCTGCTGGATGTAAACCCTCCAGGGACTCAGACCTCGGAAGAAAATACCTGATGATCCGGTAGTGTCAGCTCCGGCTAAGCAGACGAATAAGCCAACCAGTAACCGGACGAGGGCTGATCTGGCCTAAAAGGTATAACAGTGTGAACTGTAAGCTGACGGTGCGGTGGGTTAGTTTTCTCGACAGTTGTTTCAGTACCGCTTCGGCGACATCTTCGGCGGTCAGGTTGACCCCCAGAGCGTCGATAATGTGTGCTCCATGTTTCTGAGACGTCAGCATAGGCGTCTTGACGAATGGAGGCATTACGTCTCCGACATGAATACCATCCTTTCTCCACTCAAGGTTAAGAGCTTCGGTTAACCCTTGAACGGCAAACTTTGACGCTGAATACACAGCGAACTCCGGAATACCATAAGTGGCCGATGCCGAACTCATATTGATCACCTGACCTTCAGGTGCAGCTTTGAGGTAGGGATAGGCTGCCTGGCAGCCATTAATAACGCCTTTGATATTAATATCCAGAATCTGCTGGTGGCGTTCGCGACTGATGTCGGTAAAACGATTCACCTCAAGTATGCCAGCACAATTAAACAGAAGTCGCAGCTGTCCATGGTGTTTAGCGGCAAAATCACTGACTGAATGCTCAAAGGCATCGGCATCTGTCACATCCAGTTTATAGATATACACGCGTTCAGGCGTTTGAGCGCAAAGAGCCTCAAGATCATCAGTAAAAAGATCCGCAAGTGCGACAGACCAACCACGATTAATCAGAGCTTCTGCTGTTGCTCTGCCAATACCGGATGCTGCTCCGGTAATAAACGCGTTCATATCACCTCCTAAGATTATTAACTGGCCTTGCCCTGGCTACTCTTCATCGTCAGCTGTATCGATGGAGTTTTTAACTGCCGGTAATGAGTACTCAGGTAGGGTAAACCGCTCCAGGCTGGTGCGGTCCAGCGTATTCAGCGGCGTCATATCATTCACTACTCCACCTTTTTCGAACAACAACCAGCTCCATTCGTTATTCAGTACGGCACGACGATACAGATTCAGAATCTGTGTCTTAGTAATATTGCCGACTTGATCTGCGATGGCCTGACGGGTATCAAAGGTATATCGTCCGGTTGAGAGATCAGCCCAGAAATTGGCTGCTTTTTCGCCCATATTTTTAGGGTTTTCGGTCAGCCGCGTGATCAATCCTTCCTGAAATAACGCGAACTCTTCATCCGACATGGTCTCCAGTTTACCTTCGTAATCGCGGAAAAATATCCGGCTATGATTCATCATCTCTTCTGGGGTAGCGGTTGGCGATTGAACGATAAACAATAGCCCGGGAACAGATTTCTGCGGATAAGCGGTCGCAAATACGATGTAGCCCAGTTGTTGCTCCGTGCGCATATATTGATAGTAGGGTGACGAAATCATCTGAGCGAGCAGGCCCGCTTCAGCACGGGATACGTCTGACGTGTCTGTCCCCTGAAGGTACAGTGTCATGACTTTATCCGGGTGATCCTGAGTGACCGACTGCTGAAATTGCCCAGCAGGTGCTTTCAGTAGTTTCGAGTCTGTCTTTGCTTCGGTATTGGCCGGATAATATTTTTGAGTCAGAGTGCCAATCTCCGCAGCAGACTCTGCACTCAGAGTACCGTGAACATAGGTCGTTATAGCAATGCTGTTTCCGAGCTGTGCGGCAAAATTCTCCAGCTGCTCTTTAGTGGTCGCTTTTACCACAGGTAACAGATCTGTATCACTGAAGGATGGTTCGATTAACCAGTTCTTCAGGTCAGCCAGAGTGCGCTGATACGGACGTGCCTTCAGGTTGTTTTCAAGAGCGCGGATCAGGCTTGCCTGATAGCGCTCGAACTGCTCGTTACTGATGTTCATATTTTTCATTTCAGTAAATATCTGTTCGAGCAGAACCGGTAACTTATCGAAATAGCCGCTTACTGCGATTTCCAGCCCTTCGCTGGTGGCAGAAAGGCGATAGTTTAGCCCTGCGAGGCTGGCAGGATAACTGTAGGTGTTTAAGGCTTCAGTGACTGTCCGGGCATAGAGACGTGCGAGGACACGTTGCTCGGCACTGTCTTTAATCGCTGGCACTTTAAGATCTATTAATACCTGCGCGCGAGGAGCATCAAACTCATGCTCTGGGTAATACCAAAGCTGGTAGCCGTTATCTGATGTAACCAGTTCGGGGGTATCGGACGCTTCGCCGGGGGCCGTTTCAAGGTTTTCTGGAACGAATGGGTTGGCCTTTGGTAGGTGGAGTGCCCCCTTCCATTCAGATGTTTCTGCCTTCTGATAGTCTGAAGGGCGTATTTTGATCTCGGTCCCGTACCAAGGGTCGGTCGTATCTGTATCGACACCTGGTGCTATCAGGACGCGCAACATATTGTCAGCCGTCAGACCAGACAAGTATTTCTTTATCAGCTCATCGGGAGCAGGTTCTGAACGGTAGTCACCGTAGATGGTATCTTCTACGGGAAAAATCAGCATATTGCTGCTCAGGCGGGTGGTGTAGTTGGATATTGGCCCATGTTCCTGAAAGCGGAATGTCATTTCATTGAGCATTCTCTGCTCTTCTTTGATGTAGTCAGGGATACCGTTAGTACGGATCAGATCAATGTATTCCATCAGGATGGAGGTGATTTCCTCCTGATGGAGTAGGCCGGACTTGGTTAAACCAATACCGACGACCATAGTGGATGCATGGTGGGTGCTCAGCGAGCGACCGGCACTGAGCGATTCAGCCCAACCCTTTTTCTTCAGGAGTGCGAGAATACTGCCGTCGCCTTCGTGACCAATCAGGTTCGAAAGTAACTGCACGGGTTTGTACTGATACTGTGAAAGAATTTCTGGCAGTGGAAAAGTAAAGCGAAGCTCGCGTATTTCCTTGACCGGTTTGATGTGCATATCAAGTGGCAGCTGTTCGGGAACAAACACCGGAACATCAGGCCGTTCGAAATGAACATCCCTTTCAGGAATATCAGAAAAAAGCTGGCGGGCTTTATTACCCAGTTGATCAAGCTCGTAGTCGCCGGCGATAACGAGCGTCATGCGATCTGAAGAGTAGTGCGTCTGATAAAAAGAAATCAGTTCGTCGCGAATTTTACTATCTTCGCGGTCGCTGAGCGTGTCCAGATTCCCGGTCGAGAAACCAGAGAAAGTGAACTCGGGATTCATTGCCATTTTTTGTGCTGAAAAAATACGGCGCCCATCCTCTTTAAGGTTCGCGCTGTACTCTGCATGTACAGCGTTTTTCTCCCGATCAACGTAGGCTTCATCGAACGTAGGTGAAATGAAAAATGGGGCGAAACGTTCCAGCGCGCCGCTTAATTGTTCGTTGTCGACATCAAAGAAATAGGTCGTCTGCGCATAGGAGGTAAAGGCATTATGGCTACCACCATTCTGCTTTATAAACTGTTGGTATTCGTCTGGCTCGGGAAATGGCTCAGTGCCGAGAAACAGCATATGCTCGAGGAAGTGGGCGAGGCCCTCACGACCCTTGGGATCATCCATGCTGCCAACGTTTACACTCAGGGCTGCACTCGCCTTGTCTGCTTCGGGAGTCCTTACGAGCATCACTTTCAGACCATTTTCAAGCTCCATATAGCGGTAGCTATAGGCGTCCGCAGGGCTTACGATCAGGTCGGGGGATTGCGAAATGCGGAACATAGAGTATCCAAAAGCGGCCAATACAATAAGAATAAAAGTCCAGTAGCGAGGCGAGAACATGCCAACTCCTGCTGCAATGTATGTCGTTTTAATTAGTGGGCTGTGCCGTCTGCGCTGGCAATTGCCTGAGCATCGTCCAGGGAGTGATGCGCAGGGTCCAGCGCGGCAATGTGGATAAGACGCGCACGGGCGTCTTCCAGTTCCGCTACCATCAGCGCAAATTGTGATTCAAACGCCTGGTCTATGGCGTTGTATAGAACTTTCACTTTGTCTTCTGCTTCGGCGTTGCCTCCTTCGCGGAGGGTTTTCAGGCAGGCGAGAGCGATGTTGTGGTACATCTGGTCTTTGTTCACGGGCGTCTCCTTTTTCCTCATGATACACGACCCGGCGCACCGCTATAAGCCTGCGTGAAACTCCTTAACTTTCTTTACCCCAGCGTGGCGTCAGGGCTGAACCAGTGCAGCTCACTGATACTGACTTCCGGGCTCAGGACATTGCCGCTCAGCCAGTCGATACGTGCCTTGTGAGACGTTGCTAGCAACTCTGAATGCTGAATGTGACCGGCGTAAATCACCATGCCTGCGTCATGCAGTTTCTGAAGAAGTCGCCCGCCCTGAACGGCGTTTCTCGGCTCCTGCATGCGCGTCAGAAATTCCGGCGCTAAAGTGATGCCTCCGATGGGAAGACTCAGAATCTGGCGGGCGTTCAGAAAGCTTCGTCCGAAATGGCGGATCATCCGGGTGATGTCGTGATGCACCAGTTCGCCGTGCAGCAGGATATCTTCCTCCTGTTCACTCAGGAGCTGTTCTTCACTGAGTATCATGGATACTTCGATAGGATGCAGTGTCCGCGCCTGATTTAATGCTGGCAGAAACTCCCGGATCGATTCGGCAGAAGCATTATGACTCTCAAGAATAACTCTTACGGGCCCGCTGAAATGAGACTGCCAGGTAGCAACTACGGTCGTTAACCAGGCGTGCCAGTCCGCTTCTTTATAGTTGCCCAGTTGCTGACTTTCGACGCCCAGTATTTCGCCATGCAGACCGAAGACAGGAAGGACCGTCTGTTCTTCTGCTGCTGCACTAGCCTGGCGCGTATTCAGACCAAGCTTTTCACGTAGCCAGGCCTCGTAGTCGGAGTCCGACGGCGCTTCGTGACGGGTCATACTGGCCGCAGGGAGCCGGCCATCGGTTTCCATCGCGGCCGCGAACTCCTGCAGTTCGGAGACAGAAGCTGAATCGCGTGCGGCGATCAGGAATTCGTTCGGTAGAGGCATGTGATAGAGGTCCTGCCCCTGACGGCAGATGCTTTTGAGCTCTGAAAATATCCGTGCCGATGCACTCAGGTCGTTAATCAGCTCGGGTTCAAACTGGATATGCAGAGCGGCGGCAGGAAGCACTTCCTGGTTCGGCTCTGCCGCATGGTCGGCATGGCTGCTTTCTATGGCAGACGTGGTGAAAGCGGAGGCATTGAGGTCGCAGACACACAGTCGGTATTGAGCCCCTAATGGACTGATGGCCATAGAGGAAGGAAGCTGCTGACGTTCATTGTCGAGAAGTGTGAAATGACCAAGCCAGGTTGCACCTGCTTCGATCTGTCGCGTCACCTCGGCTTCGAGAGTAACCCCAGCGCCTGAGCAGGCTGGCGAGAACAGATTCAAGCCCTGAAGGTCCTCTTCCCTGATAGACAGCGCTTTGCACAACTGTGGGCTCGCAAGACGTATGATCCAGTTGCTGTCGGTCAGAAACGCCGCTGCGTCCTCGGTCAGTGCCTGCTGAAACTGGTGCACATAGCCCAGCAGGCTTTGTTGGCGTACGCCTTCTTCTATATCAATGGTCAGCAGGGTGTTGTCCCAGGGTTTGGCGACGAAGCGATGAACATCGCCGGCATGCCAGGCTTCGCGCAGTGCGGAGTAATCTACCTGCCCGGAGAGCAGCAGCCGGTATGTGTAAGGTGACACCTTTCTGGCTTCATGACAGAGAGAGATGCCATCTCTGCGGGGCATCTTGAAGTCGGTAACCATGACATGAATATGTTCGCGGCGCAGAACGTCGAGTGCTTCTTCACCGTCGTTAGCTTCGAACAGGTTCCAGTCCTGCGAGCGGAGCATACGGCGCAGTGCCTGAATGATGCTGGGCTCATCGTCTACTAAAAGTACATTGATCTGCATAGTCGCTGCTTCTCCTTTTGTAGAAGTGTAGTCCGCCACTTTTTCGCCCGGGATAAGAACTCTGTAAATTCCTGTTAATTTATCCTTGCAAACGCAGAAGGCTATCTATACTGGATTTAGTGTAGTTACCTATTGAGAGATTGCTGTGAGGGAAAAACAAGCGCTGACAACAGGTGAAGTCGCCAAATACTGTGGAGTTAACTTCCGTACAGTGATCCGCTGGATCGAGCGCGGCCACCTGGATGCATACAAACTGCCCGGCCGTGGCGACAACCGAATTCCGGTAGAGAGCTTTGTTGATTTCCTCAACAATAACAATATGCCGGTACCGGAAGAGCTCGACAGCGGCGGACATAAACTCGTACTGCTGGCGGACGTGGACGAAGTCTCGACTGAGATTGCTTCCTGTGTCCGACGGGCTGGCTGGGATCTTCTGGTGACTCAGGACCCTGTCCACTTTGGCTTTCTGATCAGTCAGAACCAGCCGGCGGCCATTGCGATTACCCGACCTGAATTTGAAGAGTCGGTGAGGCGCGTGGTTCGCGACGGTGACCACAAAGAGATGTTGTGCATCTCGATATGTGGTTCGGGTGAAGGGGCTCAGGGGCTTAAAGATGGATGGCTACACCTGCGCTGGCCGCAGGATCAGCAGCAGTTCATCCTGCAGTTGACCAGTAACCAGGCCGCCTGATGTAGCCGGGTTTTCTGCCCAGCCCTGAGCGTGCTTTCCGGGAGCGTAACGTCAATGTACTGGACGTATGTGATCATCATTACGCTTCTTGCCGTTGCTATGGGTCTCCTGACCCGTCTTTCTCAGCTGCGCCTGTTACTGGCTGACCTTCAGCGCGAAAAAGATCGTGCTGATATTCTGTGGAAGCATTTCCCTGGCGTCGTCGCTGAAATTCGCCCTGACGGTACCATCATGAGTGCCGGTTCGGGTATTCACACCCTCGGTGCTGATCGTCTTGTAAAAGGTGAGCAGGTTCAGAATTTTCTGTCGGGTGAGGCTCTGACGACGTTCAGCAAACGCCTGAAAGAGTCGATTGTATCCCGCGAGCCCGTTTCTTATTGCCTCAGTGTCGATGCTTATGACTCTACGGTTCACCTGCGTAATGAGCTGGTGCCTGTGGTGCGCGAGGGACGTGTGAAGTCTTTGCTGATCATCAGTAGTGATATTTCTGAGCTCAAGGAAGTAGAAGAGCAACTCAGACATGAGAAAGCCGTTGCGGAGTCGGGTTATCAGGCCAAGCGAAGCTTTCTTGCCAGTATGAGTCACGAGATCAGAACTCCCCTCAACGGAATGCTCGGTGCCCTCAGTCTTATTGGCGGAACGCCACTGAGTCCACACCAGAAAAACTACCTGAATAACTTACAGCAAGGTGCCGACCATCTTCTGGCGATCGTCAATGATGCTCTTGATGTCTCCAGAATTGAGAGTGGTCATCTTCAGTTGGTCAGAGAAGAGTTTGACCTGCCGGCGCTGGCGCAACGGGTCTTGGGGATTGTTCAGGGAAAAGCGTCGGAGAAGCGAATAGCACTGCAGTTGTTCTGTGACGAAGAGGTGCCTGGGCAGGTTGTCGGTGATCCTCTTAGAGTCAGTCAGATTCTGATTAATCTGCTCAATAACGCGTTGAAATTCACTGACAAAGGCCACGTCATTCTGCGTCTCGTGAAGCGGGAAAAAGAGGGGGACAGCGTTCGCTTCACCGTCGAGGATACTGGTATTGGTATCGATCCTTCCCGTGCTCCCTATTTGTTTGATGAATACAGCGGTGCCCATGATGAACGCTCACGGGCTCTGGGAGGGACGGGGTTAGGCCTGAATATCTGTAAGCGGCTGGTCGAAGCCATGGGCGGCAACATCGGTGTTGCGAGTACGCCCGGTATTGGCTCATGTTTCTGGGTGAATATTCCACTTCCGGCCACGAGTCAGGGCACAGCGCTTGCGGCGCAACAGGACTTCCGTGGGAAGACGCTCTGGGTGGCCGACTCCTATGCCGTTAACCGCTCGTTTGTCATGGGCGTTGCCGGCCGAATGGGGATGAATGTGCGTGGATTCGATCGTCTCAGAGACTGTATTGCCGCGCTGTTGGTCGAGAAACCCGGCATACTCGTACTGTCACGTCGCTTTTTTAACGCACCCGATATGCGTTTACGATACGACTCGCTGGGTGACATAAGGTTGTGTGTGAGTTGTGATGAAAGCTTCTCAGAAGACTGGCAGCCGCCGGCGGAGCTGGTTCATGGAACCTGGGCGTGGCCCATCGATCATCGGCATCTGAATGCACTACTGGCGCGTGTGCTTGAATCCGAGCCCACAGACACCGAGGTGCTGAGGCCGGCGAGTTCTGAATCAAATGCTGGACCCCGTTCCTCTCTGTATCTGTTGCAGGTGCTTCTGGTGGAGGATAACCCGGTCAACCAGAAGGTTCTTGAACAACTGCTGAAGCGGCAGCGCTGTCAGGTGGTTGTCCGCAGTAGCGGTGCTGAAGCGCTTGAATACCTGACCAATAACACCGGTACCGAGCTGGTGATTATGGACAGGCACATGCCGGGCATGGATGGGATAGAAACGATGCGCCGCATACATGACCTCCCGGGGCATGCAACGTTACCCGTGGTTGCGCTCTCTGGTGACGCACTGGAAGAGCAGAAACTTGAGTTTCTTCAGGCGGGAGCGATTGACTATCTCCTTAAACCAGTGAGCCCAAAGCGCCTGAAGCAGCTGGTTGACAGCTTCAGGTCAGAGCATCGCCGTGCGGTATAAAGCGGTTGTCCGTTTCTGCTTTCATCTTGCGTACGATGTCTTTTTCCGGTTTCCGCCCTTGCGATTTCAGGTATCGGAAGATGCGAATTGCCGGGTTGTTCGCGCCAGACTCAAAACCACTCAGCGTCTGTTCTGCACGAATATAGAAAAAAGCAATATTAATAAGCTCAGCGTCCGCAAGATCTGAGAGAGATTGTTCCCAGTCACTCTGGCTGCTACGAATCCAGTTCGCCGCCCGATTTCTGAGTTGTTCCGCTGCGCTGGCGGGATTGTCTGCAGCGGCTGCAAGCTGTCGCAACTCGTTGCTCGTCGGAACGGCCTCAGTCTCTGTTGTGGTCGCTGACGGGTTCCACTCACCGATCATACATTCTACTCCGCAGTTTTCTGCCGTGGCTCTGTCGTATATGGTAGCGATATTACCACAGAGCGAAACAGGTCGGGATGCAGGGCACCATGAGTGACATTGAAGAGGACCGTTATCATGACATACGGCCATACAGGGACGAGGAAGTCAGGCAGGTTCTGGAAAGGCTAGGGCAGTCATTCGAATTACATCGGGCGCTGGTGTCCTATCGCTTTGCCCGGTATCCGCCATGGTCGCAGCGGCTGCTGGCTCGGATCGTTGGCTGGCAGCTTCGTCGCCATTTTGCTCCGATGACGACCGTAGATGCTTTCCAGGGATGGCTGAAAGACTGGATTACTGACCTGATAGACTCGACCACGGCAAATGTGGAAGTTTGTGGCCTGGACCACCTGAATCAGGATCAGTCATATCTTTGGCTGTCTAATCACCGTGATATTGCTATGGACCCCACGCTGATAGGTTACGCCCTTGTCTCGTCGGGTTGGCCAACCGCACGAATTGCGATTGGCGATAATCTGCTGGCAAATCCGGTGCTGGCGGATCTGATGAGGCTGAACAAAAGTTTTATCGTTAAACGTTCAGTTGCAGATCGCCGGACACGGCTACAGGAATTCCAGAAACTTTCAGGTTATATCCGCCACTCTCTCGAGGATGGCCATTCTGTGTGGCTTGCACAGAGAGAAGGAAGGGCGAAAGATAATCTTGATCACACGGATACCGCAGTTCTGAAAATGCTCTCTCTCAGCGGACGGGATGACCGGCTTAACTTTGCTGAAACGATGCAGCGGCTGCGGCCAGTACCTGTATTGGTTCAGTACGAGTGGGACCCTTGTGACGTATTGAAAGCCCGCGAACTGGTGGCGCTCGAGGAGAATGGTGTCTACAAAAAGTCTGAAGGAGAGGACACTCACAGTATTCTCCTGGGTATGAAGGGACAAAAGGGCAACATCCGTATTTGCTTTGGGCGGCCACTGGCGATGGCTGACATGCAGGATGCGAGCCTGATGGCGGCAGCAACCGACCAGAAAATTGATCAGATGAAAAAATTGTTTCCGGTTAATTATGCGGCTTTACGCTTGTTGCAGAGTGAGCATCAGCTCTACCAGAACCTGCACTGGGAGTGCCCTGTTGATATGGAACTACCCTTGAATGAGTTGAGTATGCGTTGTTCCGGAGAGCCGGCCGCAGTGAGGATAAGAATGTTAAAAACTTACGCTGCAGCGTTGATCAGCCGCTTGTCGAGAGCGAGTGATAAGTAACTATCCGGCGTATTGTTCGCCGGATAATTACCACATCGGCCTTCTGTATTACTGAGCGTTCAGAAGCTCTGTAATACGAAGATCAACGTTAGGGCGAATACTGACATCAGGGAACTCTTCAGTAATCATACGGAAGTATTCCAATGCCTTGAGGCGGCTGCTCTGAGAGTTATATGGGCTCATATAAATCAGCCCCATCTGGTAAAGAGCCTTAGATCGGACCTCCTTTCCTGACGCTTCATTTTCATAAACAATGGTGTATACGGTAACGGCTTCTTCGATGCGGTTTTCAGTAATCGCACGTTCACTCATTGGATTCAGTTCATCGTCATACGGAATGTTCGGTCTTGACAGTAATTCCTCACGATTCAGATTATTCAGAAGCTCTTTTGCTGGTACGAAAACTGGGTTGTCAGCGCGTTGGTTGAGCTCTGCGAGGTGAGACTGGATGCGGCTGGAAATACGGGACGACGGGAATTCCTGGCGGTGTTTTGCGAAAAACTCACGCGCCTTGGCGTCATCACGCTGATCATTAAAGCGGTTCATATACATCAGGCCAATCTGGTACAGAGCTAACGATTTCATATTGTCGCTGTAATCCGGATTGTTGTAACCCAACATATAGGTATCAACCGCTTTCTCAGTTTGGCCCCGCGCTATTGCCTGAATAGAAAAGGTCAGCAGGTCAGGCTCTTCTCTGAGTGCGGCAGCGGCGCGGAGGCGGATGTTTTCTTCGTATTTAGCAACTTCGTACGCACCGGCGCCGGCAACAGCCAATGGGGCCGGAGCAGCACACGAAGCAAGTAAAAATGGTGTGACGAGGAGTAGCAGGCGGATCAGCATATTTATATCCCTGTTGTTGTCATAATGCTCACCGGGTCAGAGTAAGCTCATAGTCAGTCTAAATTGATGACAACGCGAAGGAAAGTCAGTTCATCGGGAAAGCTTAGATCAGCGTATCACCGATGCGGCCAGAACAGAGGCAAGAACACCGATGGATGCCCCGGCAATAGCGGCTCGTAACGCAGTAGACCTGACCATTCTGACGGTGGCTCGACGGTGATCCTCAAGTGCGGAATCAAAAGCCATTTTCTGAGCCTGAAGCTTGCTGGTCAGTTCATCAGTGGCACGTTTTACCATACGGTCTGCGACGGCAGCGGCCAGTTTCTGATTTGCTGTTTTAGTGCGGTTAAAGAGGCGCTCGGATTCAAATTCTGCGTCGAGTTCTTTCTGTACTTCACCCACCTGTTGCTGTAACTGGCGTCGCATAACTTCAAGCTGGTGCCGTTGATGCTGCTGGAGCTGTGAGGCTGTGGTATCAATGCCTGCGGTAATTTCTCCTTTGGCCTCCGTCAAGGCACTTCTGAGGTGCTTCTGTACCAGACGGTCAATCTCTACTAAAGGAATAGAAGCGGTAGGCAAAGCAGTCACGTCCTTGTTCGCGTCATTTGCAGCGGGCTTGTCGAGGGAGCGTATAACCGCCATGACGGCCTCTTGATCGGCAGGTTTGCAAAGAACACCGTTGGCGCCTTTCTGCAGTGCAATCCGGAAATAGTCTTCGCCGTCTTTCGATGTATACATGATGGTAGGGATGGCAGAGGTCTTGGGATTTGCCCGAATCATCTGGGTGGCCTCAAGCCCATCCATTCCCGGCATCATATGATCCATAAAAATGATGTCTGGCTGACGATGCTCAAGGAAAGCCAATGCAGCTTCGGCGCTCTCGACGGTATCGACGTTTACCTGAATGCGAGCAAGGAGTCTTTGCAGCACCAGGCGCGCAGATTTCGAGTCATCAACAATGAGGGCACTTTTTATCAGCATGGCTATATTATTGTTATGCAAAAATGCCATCTTTAGTCGATTCCATATCGAAATCAAGGATTTATTACGCCTAACTTGAACCAGGTCACAGGGTGTGAGCGTGAGAATTGCACGGAGAGCATCAGAAATTGAGTGGATCTGGCATAATAGATAAGCGAAATATCTGGCAGGGGGCCAATAATGACAGTACAAGACCATGGGCATTTAATTAAGCGGGCTGCTGTAGCGTCTCTGGTGACTGCGACAGTTCTGCTGCTTTCAAAAGCCGCTGCGTGGTCTGCCAGTGACTCGGCGAGTGTGCTGTCTTCTCTGCTCGATAGCCTGATGGACATTGCGGCCTCCCTCATCAACTTTTTCGCAATACGTTATGCACTAATGCCCCCGGATGACGAACATCCTTTTGGTCATAGCAAAGCAGAGGGGCTGGCTGCATTAATGCAGTCAGCGTTTATCCTCGGTTCGGCGACTATGTTGCTGCTTCATGTGATCGATCGTCTGTTGAAACCACAGGAACTAACAGCCCTGCCTGAAAGTATTGGCGTGATGGCTTTTTCTACATTAGCCAGCGTGTGCCTCGTGATGTACCAACGTTATGTCTGGCGCAAAACCGGATCACTCGCGGTTAAAGCCGACTCGGCACATTATCTCAGTGATATTTTGACGAATATCGCCGTTATCCTAGCTCTTGTCGGTGCTATGTGGGGCGTATTGTGGCTTGACGCCGTCATTGCGTTACTCGTTGCCGTAATATTGGTGTTTGGGGTTATTACTATTGTCAAAGAGGCTCTCGCTGTACTCATGGATCAGGCACTGGATGCAGATGATGAGGCGGAGCTGATAAATATCATTAATACGACTGACGGGGTCCTGGGTTACCATGACCTGAAGACGCGCCAGTCGGGTGTGGTTCAGTTCGTGCAATTCCATCTTGAGCTTTCGGCAGATCAGTCGCTGAAGCAGGCACATGCAACCGGGGAAGCGCTTGAGCAGAGAATTCTGGAGCGTTTTCCGCGAGCTGAAATTCTGATACACCACGATCCTATCTGATGATTCGCAGTGTATTTTTAATAGTTTCTCTGTTGGTATTCTGCTCATCAGATTGTCTGGCCAGCGGCTTCGACGAGCCAACGCTTATTCCTTACGGAACCGTATGGCCCGAGAAACCAGAAACTGAAGAAGACGTTCAGACAGAAGTGACTGATGACATGGCAGAACGGTCACGTCGTTGGTTGATTGATCATCTGGATAATCTGTCGGGCGGGATTGATAGTTTCTTCGTCGATCGTTTTTTTAATGATGATGTGACTGATGTTCAGGGGCATGGCAGCCACGCAAAATTTTCTTTTTTTACGCGCCGTGAATTGGGTGACCCGGTGGACTACAAGTTTGGAGTCAGCCTCAATATCGAACTTCCTCATACTAATGACAGATTAAATCTCCTACTGGAATCGGAAGACGAGGACGTTCGCGAGTCGCAGGTGTTAGAAAGTCCTGATAACGTTACCTACAGTTCCGCACTGCGATTTATTATCCAACAAACAGAGCGTTGGAGTTCGTCGGTTGATGCCGGTATACGCTGGGGAATTCCGCCAGATCCGTTTGTGCGTTTTCGGGCTAAGCGTCCCGTGTACTTTGACTACTGGAACTTCACCTTCCGTCAGGAGCTTAATTATTACACCTCGGATGGTTATGGCTCTGTGACGGATCTGACCTTTGACCGTCCGATTGATACGCAGCGCTTATTTCGCTATGAAATGGAGAGCGAGTATCTCCTCAATAACGACTATTTTACTTTGATGTACGGCGCTGGCCTGTACCATGAAATTAACCCGATTTATGCGTATGCCATTCTGGCGAAAGCCACGGGCGATACGGAATTTGGTGCCACTTTTGACGCCTACGAATTCGGCGTGCGTCTCCGTCGACGTATTTATCACGACTGGATGTTTGCTGAATTACATCCTCAGTATATCTGGACTCGTGAAAACGACTGGGAACCGACGCCGGTACTGATGCTTCGTTTGCAGGCTGAGTTCAGGCGGCAATAATTTTTCGGAAGGTCAGGTTAATGCGTGGCTCTGACACGCGAGCGCGCCTTGGGAGTGCGTGTTGCCAATCGGACTGCATGCCAGCCTTCATTATGAGCAGGCTACCGTGTTGAAGGGGCAGGGAGTGTGCCTGACGCGTTGCACCACTGGGCCGTAGCGTGAAATCTCTTTCCGCACCCAGGCTTAAAGAGGCGATCACTGGTGTTTCGCCTAATTCAGGCTCATCGTCACTGTGCCACCCCATGCTGTCCTGTCCGTTGCGATAGAGGTTAAGCAACACCGAATTAAATTCAACGCCTGCTATTTGGGACAGGTCTTTTGCTAACGAGGCAAGATAGTCTGGCCAGGTAACAGACGTGAAGTCTGTTCCTGAATATCGATAAGTATGAGCACGGTTTCCCATCCAGGCTTGCAGTCTCGGTATTGGGTGTCTTTTTCCGTAAATAGTAATGCTTGGCTGTTGCCAGGCAATATCAGACTGAAGGCGACTCAGCAGACTGTCGCTTTCGTGGCTGGATAGCCATTGAGGGAAGTATTCCATGCTGCCATCCAGCAGCATGGATTGCCCGAACAGGTCTGCCATCTCAGTTATTGAAGAAGCCTTCAAACAGAGGTGAGGTCAGATAGCGTTCGCCAGAATCAGGAAGAACCACAACGATGGTTTTGTCTGCATAAGCCGGGTCTTCTGCCAGACGCAGGGCGCCGATCATAGCCGCACCGCAGGAAATGCCCGCAAGGATCCCTTCTTCTGACATCAGTCGATGTGCCATTGCCATTGAGTCATCATTGGAAACAGGCTCGACTCGGTCCAGCAGTGAAATATCCAGGTTCCCCGGAATAAAGTTGGCGCCAATACCCTGAATTTTGTGGGGGCCAGGAGTCAGCTCTTCGCCAGCGATCTTTTGGCTGATAATAGCAGAGTCAGAAGGTTCGACGGCAACCGCTTCAATAGAGCTCTTCTGACCTTTCAGGTAGCGGGCACAACCACTGATCGTGCCACCAGTACCAACGCCAGCAACGATAACGTCCACGGTTCCGTCAGTATCGTTCCAGATTTCAGGGCCCGTTGTTTTCTCGTGGATAGCCGGGTTGGCCGGGTTTTCGAACTGCTGCAGCATAATGCGTGTGTCAGGAGCCTCAGCGAGAAGCTTCTCGGCTTCCTGAACCGCTCCCTTCATACCTTTCGGGCCTTCGGTCAGTACCAGATTGGCGCCCAGTGCCTGCATCACCTTACGGCGCTCTACGCTCATGGTTTCCGGCATGCAAAGGGTGACTTTGTAGCCGCGTGCCGTGGCAACAAAGGCCAGTGCAATACCGGTATTGCCGCTGGTAGGCTCGACAATCTCCATGCCGGGCTTCAGCAGGCCATCCTGCTCAGCCTGCCAGACCATGTTGGCACCGATGCGACACTTCACAGAGTGCGCGGGATTGCGGTTCTCGAGCTTAGCGTACAGGCGCGGGTGTTGCGTCAGTTTGCGGATGCGGACGAGGGGGGTGTTACCAATAGACTGGGTAATGTCGTCGTAGACCTTCATAGTTTCCTCAGTGACAATATTTCTGGTTGGGCTAAACTTAGGCCGATATGTGATGTACTAATGACAGCAAACCGGGAGAGAAGTTGCCCAGTTCCAACGTTCAGCGAGACAGCGATACCTTAAGGCCCCTTGAAAGCCAGATCAATATGCTAACCAGCCTGATCGAGCGTAAAAAAGCAGGTGGGCGTTTTCCAGCAGCCTTAGAGGCCAGTTATCAATCGTTTCGTCTCCGTCAGTTTTTCAGCGTGGATCTGCGTGTCATCATATCTGGCTTGCTGGTCTTTGTGGTGTTTGGTTGGGCCGATTTCTCCTTTGGCGGTGCTCAGTCAGTAATGTTGTTCAGTATCCGGGTACTTATCGCTGTGCTTCTGATGCTGGCTATTATCTGGATTCCCCGCAGTCGCTTTGCACCGTATTCGCTCTATGCGCTCGTCGCTGGCGTGTATATATGTTTCTTATCGGTGCTCTGGAATATCTACATTGTCGATCTGCCATGGGGTTACTTTTACCACCTTGGGATGATTCCGATGCAGGTGTTTGCGCTGCTTGGGTTGCGCAGTAACTATCGGGCGATGTTTGCCTGCTCCTTAGCAATGCTGCTGACGTATACCGCTTTCATCGTGCTATTGCCAGGGCCTGCCGAATTGACGGAAGTGAATCGCCTGGCCATGGCCATGGCACCGTATTACATCCTCTTCTGGGCGATACTGGTGATCATGGCGTCGTACCTTTCTTACACGATTGAATCCGGTACCCGCACCGACTTTATCAAGAACAGATTGCTGGCCCTTGAGGCGGACAGGCTGCAGTATCTTGGTCGACGTTTACAGCAGTTATCGACAACGGATTCGCTGACAGGGATTGCCAATCGCCGTCACGCGGAAACTCAGTTATCAGAAGAGTGGAGACGTTGCCTGCGTAGCAATGAGCCTTTGGCGGCTCTGATGATCGATGTTGATTTATTCAAAGCCTATAACGACCAGTATGGCCACCAGCAGGGGGATTCTTGCCTGCGCAGTATTGCGCAGAAAATGGCTGAGTTCTGTCGGCGTCCGGGGGATGTCTGTGCGCGTTATGGCGGAGAAGAGTTTGTTATCGTTTTGCCTGAGACAACGCTGAATCAAGCCGAAGAACTGGCGCAGGAGCTGTGTGAGTCGATTGCGGGCCTGAACATTCCTCATGCAGGTTCACCTCATAGTGTTGCAACTGTGAGTGTCGGAGTGGCTGCTGAGATTCCCAGAGCAGGTGATAATTATGAGGGGCTGCTGAAGCGTGCAGATATGGCGCTTTATCAGGCCAAAGGCAATGGCCGAAATCAGGTCAAACGCCAGTCAGTTACATCAAGCTGACCGGCGTTTGTGATTGAGTTTTACTGACCGCTACGCAGGGCTTCCAGGCGGGCGTCTTTCTCTTCCCAGAGCTTCTGTACCCATTGCTGAAAGTGCAGGCGATAGCTGTCGTCTGTCTCGTAGTCACCATTAATCAATTCGGCTGGAATCGGTTTTTCTTCGACAACGACATTGCAGCGCGGCATTTTACCCTGCATAAAATCCCAGAAGGTCGGAATGCCGTCCGGGTAGTTGATGGTCACGTCCAGTATTGACTGGAACTGATCTCCCATAGCGCTCATGGCGAATGCCATGCCACCCGCTTTGGGCTTCAGCAGGTGTTTGAAAGGCGAGCCGGTTTCATCGTGCTTCTTCTGAGTAAAGCGTGTGCCTTCGAGAAAATTCATCACACTGGTCGGCATGTCTTTGAACTTTTCACAGGCCGCGCGCGTAGTATCCAGATCTTTGCCCTTCATTTCCGGGTGCTTTGCCAGGTACTCTTTGCTGTAACGCTTCATGAATGGGAAATCCAGCGCCCACCAGGCTGCGCCCATGATCGGCACCTTAATCAGTTCCTGCTTGAGGAAGAACTTCAGCAGTGGGATACGGCGATTCAAAGTATGCTGGAGAACCAGAATATCGACCCAGCTCTGGTGATTACTCACGACGAAATACCAGCCGTTACGGCTCAGGTTATCGGGACGCTCTATCGTCCAGTTCATTTTCTGGGTCAGGGTCATCCAACCTGAGTTGCAGCTGATCCAGGCATTGGCGACAGCTGCCAGTAGGTAGGTAAGGAGCTTACGTACCGGAGCGACTGGAATGATCACTTTAAGGAAAGTCAGCGGAAACAGTAAGCACGCCCAGAACAGGGTGTTAATCAAAAGCAGCAGGCTTGCAATAATGCCGGTTACGATCGGTGGCATGTCAGATACCTTATTTCTGATGTTGGGACTGAATCGCTGTCAGGGCGATGGTGTAGACAATGTCTTCTACCAGAGCACCTCGTGACAGGTCATTTACCGGTTTCGCGAGGCCCTGCAGCATCGGTCCGATACTGATGACGTTGGCACTTCGCTGCACCGCTTTATAGGTTGTATTACCTGTGTTCAGATCCGGGAAGATAAGCACGGTTGCCTGTCCTGCTACCGGGCTGTCCGGCGCCTTACTCTTGGCAACGCTGGCGGTGGTGGCCGCATCATATTGCAAAGGCCCATCGACTACCAGATCAGGACGGCGCTCACGTACGATGGCGGTGGCTTCCCGGACTTTCTCTACGTCTGCGCCACTGCCTGATTCGCCCGTCGAGTACGACAGCATGGCAATACGCACGGGGATATTCATCTGCCTGGCGGATTCGGCACTCTGAATCGCGATATCTGCCAGCTCCTCCGGGCCGGGGTCCGGGTTCACAGCACAGTCACCGTAGACCAGAACCTGATCTGGCAGACCCATAAAGAACACAGAAGAGACAAGCTTGGCGTTGGGGGCTGTTTTGATCAGCTGCAGGGCGGGGCGGATCGTATTCGCCGTAGTATGGATGGCGCCGGATACCAGCCCATCCACTTCATCCTGTGCCAACATCATGGTGCCGAGCACGACGTTATCCTCGAGCTGAGCGAGTGCCATGGGCTCTGTCAGATTCTTATGCTTGCGGCGTTCAACCATGCCGGCAACGTACTGATCGCGGACATCGTCCGGATTTACGATGCTGAGATCATCGGGAAGCTCAACTTCCTGCGCCCGCGCAACCTGACGCACGCTTTCCTCGTTGCCGAGCAGAATGCAGTCGGCAATGCCACGGCTCTGACAGATGGCTGCCGCAGCAATGGTTCTTGGTTCTTCTCCTTCCGGGAGCACGATCCGGCGCTTATTGGCTCTGGCGTGAGACACCAGCTGGTGGCGGAAAGCCGCGGGGCTCAGGCGAGGAGTATGTGGCGCACCAATCCGCTCTGCCAAAGTTTCAACATCAAGGTGCTGCGATACCGCATTCATGATGCGTTTAACCCGCTCCGTATCATCAACCGGAACGTGCGTATCCATGTGGGTTAGGGCGCGGGCGGTGGAATAGCTGTCGGTATGAACACTCAGAACAGGAAGGCCGGTTTGCCATGCACGCTCGCACAGATTGTGCAGGGCATCGGTTGGTGTGTATCCCGACGTGAGTAGCAATCCAGCGAGTGGCGTGCCATTGGTCGCTGCCATTGCGCTGGCGACAATAATGTCATCGCGATCTCCTGGGGTCACAACCAGAGTTCCGGGGCGAAGGTGGTCGATCATATTGGTCAGTGTGCGGGCGCAAAGAGTGATGCGTGCCACGCGCCGCTGATCAATGTCGCCCTCACTGATAATGTCTGCGTTCAGCGCACGGGCAATATCAAGCGTACGTGGGCTGAGGAGGTCCGCCTGCCATGGAATGACGCCGAGAACAGGGCAGTCATCAATCGTGATCTGCTCGCACTCTTTGGCGCTACAGCCTGCCGGGGGCATATCCGCAGGAGATTCTTCAGATGTGGGTAATGCGCCATGAATGTCGGGTGCGCCGGCCTTGTTAATAATACAGCCCATCATACTGGCTTTCTTGCCGCCGAAGAGTCCGACCTGCAACTTCAGGTCTGAACGAATCTGGCTTGCACTTTTGCCTTCTGCGCTGGTGACCAGCAAGACGTCTGCCCCCATAGCTTTAGCAATTTCGACATTCAGCTTGGCGGTGTACGGCTCGCTCCGATCTGGTACCAGGCCCTCGATGATCACCACATCGCAGCCTTCTGCGACCTGAGCGTGAAGGCCGACAGCATCTTCCAGCGTACGATCCAGCATGCCATTACTGACCGACTGCTGAACATCTGCCAGTGCCATTGGCTCTGGCGTATCAAGATGGAGAACACTGCGGATAAGCTGTGTAGAGCGCTCATTGGCCGACGAGCCAGGGGCGACCGGTTTCACGAAGCCAACTTTTAGTCCCTGAGCATCAAGTGCCTGAATCAGTCCCAGGCTGATGGTCGTCAGGCCGCTTTCAGTATCGGTTGGGGCGATGAAAATATTAATCATGGTCAGATGTGAGCCTGTATGTGTCCTGCGCGATCATGCGCTCTTCGTCGGTGGGAACTACCATTACCAGGGGGGTGCCCTGTTCACTGATTCGTCCGGTGTCGTTGCCGTTCGATTGGTTAAAGTCGCCGTTCAGGCGATATGGAATATTCTTCCAGCACGCCAGAATACGCTGACGGATATTGGCCGCATGCTCGCCAATACCGCCGGTGAATACGACTGCATCGGTGTGTGTGAAGTTAGTGCTGAGTGCAGCAAGATGACGGGCAGTACGGAAGCAAAATGCATCAATCGCGCGCTGAGCAGCCTCATCCCCCTCGGATTCCGCTTCAAGGAGAGTTCGCATATCGTTGCTGAGTCCACCAGACATCCCCAGTAATCCACTCTCGCGGTTCAGCGTATTCATCAAGTCATCGAGTGGCTGTTTTGTGGTCTCACTCATAAACTCAATCAGCCCTGGGTCAATATCACCACTGCGGGTGCCCATCACCAGGCCCTCGAGGGGAGTCAGCCCCATGGTTGTGTCAACAGATTTGCCCTGGCGGATTGCACAGGCACTGCAGCCATTGCCTAAGTGAGCAATGATCAGATTGAGGTCTTCGGGCGACTGCTGCAACCGCCGTGCGGTCTCGGCAGCAACGAAGCGATAACTGGTGCCGTGAAATCCATAACGACGGACGCCATATTCTTCGTACCAGGCGTAGGGCACGCCATAGAGGTACGTCGACTCAGGGATGGTCTGGTGAAATGCGGTATCAAAGACAGCAACGTTGGGCACGCCCGGGAGTAATTCACCGCAGAGTTCGATCCCCATCAGGTTCATCGGATTATGCAGTGGTGCCAGTCCGGAAACTTTCCTGAGCTCGGCAATGGTGTGCTGATCCAGCGTGCAGCTCTCGATGAAAGATTCGCCGCCATGGACAACCCGGTGACCAATGCCTCTGAGTCCCTTGAGCTGGGATTCAGAGGCATTGATGAATGCGGTCAGTGCGGCATTGTGATCCATACTTCCCGAGGTCTGAAGTTCGATCTGACCTGAGACAGACAATGAAGCTTGTTCTGTACCCAGGCGCTCGGCCTTAGCCTCTATAACAGGGGTGGTTTCTTCAGCGCTATTGTATAGGGCAAGCTTAAGGGAGGAGCTGCCACAGTTAACTACCAGTACCGAGCCTTCCATCGGTGTATTTATCTCCTGTCCGTAAGGTGAGTCGGGTTTACCCAGACCGTATATTCTGGCTTGCCAGGTACCCCAGTAATCTCAAGG
>NZ_DDKU01000043.1:0-25556 GCF_002339775.1 Thalassolituus sp. UBA2590 | reverse complement strand
TGCTGCAACTTCATATATCCCACCCCTTACGACAAAACGCTATTCGAGTTATAAAAATATAAACAAATATTCCTTTCCAGAATAGATGACAACCTCTACATTGTCGCATTCTGTACTATACGCACCCAGATTAGACGACTCAGATGGATTTTCTGCTTTATATCGGTGCCGGCGCTGCCGTCGGCTTTATTGTAGGCATGACCGGCATTGGTGGCGGCGCATTGATGACGCCACTGCTGCTCAGCTTTGGCTTCCCAGCGCATACCGCTGTCGGAACCGATCTGTTCTACGCGGCATTAACGAAGGCCGGCGGAGCGTATAGCCATCACAGACAAAAGCACGTCAATTGGGGGTTGGTCAAACTTCTTGCTGCTGGCTCAATACCCGCCGCACTAATTACCGGCGCCCTTCTTCATGTGTTCTTCAATGACGCTGAAGACTACGGCCACCTGCTGAAAAACGCCCTCGGCATCATGCTGGTCATGACTGCCGTCGTTATCTTCATGAGAACACGCATTCAAGCCTTTGCGGCGGCCCGCAACGCCCGCAACCTGAGTCGATTCAGACCAGCCGCAACTATCGTCATGGGCATCCTGCTCGGCATATTCGTTACACTCTCGTCTGTCGGCGCTGGCGCTATTGGTACAGCCATCCTCATGATTCTCTACCCTGCACTCCGGGGCACTCACATCGTCGGCACCGATATCGCTCACGCCGTTCCACTGACACTCGCTGCTGGCCTTATCCACCTGGGCCTTGGCAATGTCGACTTCCAACTACTCGGCGCACTGCTCCTGGGTTCCATTCCAGCCATCCACTTCGGAAGCATGATCAGCCGCAAGGTTCCTGACGCAATACTGCGCCCTGCTCTTGCAAGCATTCTGTTTTTCATGGGTGCACGGTACATGCTCCAGTAACAATACTTGCGCCCCAACCAAACAAAGCGCCTGCTCTGTCAGCTGAGTCAGGCGCAACGAACCACCGCCCGCCAACACGCTGTCAAATCCTGACTAAACTCTTACTCCAGTGCATATACATAAAGGAGTGAGAGCATGTCTGACCAACAACTTATGACCATCGAAGAAGTCGCAAAGTACCTCGAAATCAAAACTGTGACAGTTAAGCGCTATGCTCGCGAGGGACTCCTCGACTCATCAGGAGGCAGCGAGCCAATGCTTTTCGAAAGAAATAAAGTAGAACGATTCAAGGACATTCAAAGCCGTCTTCGCTAAAAATTAACTTTACTTAACCCCAGCCAGGCTATTAAGCTTAAGCACGAATAAGCTAACTTAATATCTAATTATGAAAACAACTGATGTTGTCGCCTGGTTCGGAACCAAAAAAGCCATTGCAGAAGCCTGTTCTGAAGACGGCTGGAAGCTGACCGCTGCGGCGGTCTCCCAATGGGGAGAAGAGCCGCCAGCAGGTCGTCAGAAGCAAATTGCTGCCCTGACCAAAGGGCAATTGACCGCAGGCTCAGCCCCCTCCCAACCTGAGACAACACCAGCCCAACCGTCTGAAGGCCAACAGGAAATGACTGACAATCGCATTGAAGATCTCAATATTGAGTCCATCGCGACTCTGGTAACCCCAACTCAGCTCAAAGAAGAGATGCCTATCTCTGAGCAAGCTGTCGAAAGCGTCTGTAAAGGCCGCCAGGCCATTCGCGACATCCTGGATCGTAAAGATCACCGCATTTTTGTTGTGGTCGGCCCCTGCTCCATCCACGACGTAGATGCAGCTAAAGACTACGCTCAGCGCTTGCGGGATCTGGCAGAAGAAGTCAGCGATACCCTCTACCTTGTAATGCGCGTTTACTTTGAAAAGCCTCGCACTACCGTTGGATGGAAAGGGCTGATTAACGACCCGTACATGAACGACACTTTCAAAATCCAGGACGGTCTGCATACCGCGCGTCGCCTTCTGATTGATCTTGCAGAGCTCGGCTTGCCACTATCCACTGAAGCGCTGGACCCGATCTCACCACAGTACCTTCAGGATCTGATCGCATGGTCAGCTATTGGCGCACGCACTACAGAATCCCAGACACACCGAGAGATGGCTTCAGGCCTTTCATCGGCCGTTGGCTTCAAGAACGGGACCGATGGCAGCCTGACGGTTGCTACTAACGCACTGATGTCTGTAGCCAACCCACACCGCTTCCTTGGTATCGACCAGAGCGGCCAGGTTTCAATCGTTTCAACCAAGGGCAACCCTTACGCACACGTCGTGCTGCGCGGTGGCGGCGGTAAGCCAAACTACGATTCAGTGAACGTCCAGATTGCAGAAGACGCACTGTCTAAAGCGGATCTTGCGCAGAACATCATGATCGACTGTAGCCATGAAAACAGCAGCAAGAATCCGGCACTGCAGCCATTGGTCATGGACAATGTCAGCAACCAGATCCTTGAAGGCAACAAGTCCATTATCGGCCTGATGGTTGAATCAAACATCAAGCACGGGCGTCAGAATATTCCTGCCAACCTGGATGATCTGGAGTACGGCTTATCGGTAACAGACGGCTGCATCAGCTGGGAAGAAACTGAAGATGCAATCCGCAAAATGCGTGAGAAGCTGAAAGATGTTCTCCCTGGGCGCACAGCCGGCTAAAAACAAAAAAGGCCTCTCACGAGGCCTTTTTTATTATTTGTCGTAATCCATAGTCATTCATCGAAGATGCCAAACTCATCTTCAAACTCATCCTGCACCTGCCCATCATTGACCAGATACTCACGGCTCTGAAGATACGCACTACGGATAAAGAGATAACGGTCGCCGGTAATAAACTGCTCAGATTCAATCAGATCTGAACGAAGGTCGAGCGCTTTTAAGCCCAGCATCGCAGCATCTTCACCGAGATTGTCGCCAAAATAGGTATACGACAGGCCGGTGTAATAGTCGCCGACATGTCCTACAGAATGACGCAAGGTACGTGGCCCAAAGAACGGCAATACCAGATAAGGCCCATTGCCGACCCCCCAGTAACCGAGAGTCTGCCCGAAGTCTTCACGATGCTTTGGCAGACCGATGTGCGTCGCCACATCGAAAAAGCCGAAAAACCCAACCGTACTGTTCACCAGAAATCGACCCACGGCCGTAGCTGCCCTAGAGAATTTAAGCTGCGCGACATCATTCACACTGGTAAGAGGGTCAAGCGCGTTCTGGTACATATTCGTAATGCCGGTATCTACCACCACAGGGGTCACCGCGTTGTACCCCCTTGCTACAGGCACAAAGAATTTTCGGTCCAGGTAATCATTGAAGGCGAAAATTTTGCGATTGGTTTCTTCAAAAGGATCGTATTCCTCTTCAGCTTGAGCAGGCAACGCCGCGAGGCCAATGGTAACCGTTCCAATCAGCGCAACAAGGGAATGAAAATACATAAGATGACGTCCTGTTTTTGTTGCGCTCATAATGTCAGAAACCGACCAGAACGTCAGCTTTTACTGTCTCACGAGCGGATAACACCTTGCCGGTGCCAGTCACCCAGAACCTGCAGCGCCCCCTGAAGAGCAACATCTCCATCCAGCCCAGCCTGAGACATTACCGATTCAACGGCCTGTCGTGCAGTCAGCATCGGTTCAGCCCGTGCAGTTTCGAGAATCATAAGTGACAAAGGAGTGCAGCTGATAAACCGTACTTTATCAGCCAGGTCACGATAAACGACAAACCCCGACATCTGTTCCGAGACCTCAGGTTCAAACCCTGACACCTGATGAACCGGGTACTGATAACACGCAGCAATCGATGCAGGATTAATTAAAATTGGCGAGTCCGGATCAAAGAGACCATCAGGCTCACCTCTGAACCCTTCAACATCCATCACATCAACGGCCAGCTCCAGCCACTCATAGTGAGCTAGCTCTGCCAGATATGGAAACTCACCAAGAATACTTTGCTGTGTCACCAACCATGCCAGAAATTCCTCACTTATTTCGAGAAAAAGCGGAGAGTTTGACTGGTGATCACGAAAAAATGCCCGCGAATATTCCTTCCATCGCTCATCGCCGACAGCCTCTTTGCAGACAGGAAAAGTACCATCGAGAAAGCCACAGACACTGTTAAAAAAAAGCTCCCGATAAATTTTGAGGCCCGGCTGTTCACCGAAGCTTTCATCACCATCAGTGCGAATATCTTTCGCGAACGCACGCTGCATCTTCGCCAGATCAGACATGCAGTAGCGCCTCCTGGAGAGTCTTAATCTGCGAGACCTCTGCAAACATTTCGTCGAGGTCAGGAAAATTAAAATCCCGTTCCAGAAGCGTTGGTCTCATCCCGTGTGCATCATAAGCCGCTGATAGCAGTGCCCAGACGGGCTCAATAACATCTGCACCATGGGTGTCTACCAACAAATTCGAGGAAGGATCAGCATCACTGGCGTCCGATGTATCCTGATAGTGGCCAGCGACATGGTAATACCGGATTTTATCGCTCGGCATACTGCGAATGTACTCTTCAGCGTTGTACCCGTGATTTGTTGAATTAACGTAGACGTTATTCACATCAAGGAGTAACTCGCAGTCGGCAGCTTCAAGCACCGCTTTGACGAATTCTGGCTCTGCCATTTCGCGTCCGGGCTCAACATAAGCCGAAACATTTTCTATCACCAGGCGCTCACCAAGAATGTCCTGCACTCTCATGATTCGCTCACTGACGTACTTGACAGCTTCTTCGGTAAACGGAAGCGGCATAAGGTCGTACAGATGGCCATCGTCTGAGCAGTAACTCAGGTGCTCGCTATAGACCGCCACCTTATGCTCTTTCAGAAAGTCTTTTACGTCACGGACGAACGCTTCGTCCAACGGAGCAGGGCTACCAATAGACAACGACAGTCCATGGCAGGCGAATGGATAGCGTTCAGTAAAATAGCGGAATTGGCGGCCCAGACGACCACCAACCCGTAACCAGTTCTCGGGCGCGACCTCAAAAAAATCGACGGGGACTTCAACGCCGTTTTCTATGCGAGACTGCAATTCTGAGATAAACCCTCGGCGCAGACCTAATCCTGCGCCCGTGATCTGGTGGCGATTCATATCAGCGCTCAGCTCTCTTTTGCACCGCCGCACTTACCTTCGCCGCACTTGCCTTCTTTTTCAGACTTGACACCGCACTTACCTTCGCCGCACTTGCCTTCTTTTTCAGACTTGGCACCGCACTTACCTTCGCCACACTTGCCTTCTTTCTCAGACTTAGCACCACACTTACCTTCGCCACACTTGCCTTCTTCATCGGCCTTGGCGCCACACTTACCCTCGCCACATTTGCCTTCATGGTGCGCAGCCACTTTGTAACCCTGATTCAGTTCTGCAGAAGCAAACGGGTTTTCAGCAGCATTAACGCCTGCAGCTGAAACAGCGGTAACAAACGCCGTTCCGAGAACAGCAGACATCAGCTTGTTGGTATCTTTGGTAGAGTTTTTCATAGCAGTTTCCTTTTCAGTGTTAGGGGCAAAAGGTGCCCGTATGTATCCTGTACGTTCCAAAGCACAGGTTGGATTCAGTATGTCAGACGATTTTACTGTTACACACCGCATTTTTTGAGCCAACAGTCAGTTATTACGCTCAGAGACCCGCCTGAACGATCTCATGCCAACGTTTGTTAAGGCGCTTAAGCGATACCGGCTCTTGTGTACCCAGCGGTTGCGCGAATAACGACACTCGCCACTCCTCAAGCAGCCACCGGAACTCCTCAAGGGCTTCCTGATTTGCACCGCCACGATCTACCGCTTCTTTCCAAGGCACATAGACCGACTCGAACTCAACCATGGACTGACGATCACGCGCAAGGTTCCCTTGCAGCTTATCAATCCGATACTCCATAGCCCGCAGATAGCGGGTGAAACACTTCAACCTTGGCCATGGCACTTCGACAAGAAACCCCGGAGCCAACAGGCGTTCCAGATGGGCTTTGGTATCACTGAACGCCATGGCCTTATCCATTGTTACGGCGCCCCTGAGGCTCTTAAGCACACCATGCCGAATCTTCAACCACTGAACAAACTGGGTAAGCAGCTCTTCCAGATGTTGATGTAGTCGGCTACGTCGCTGAATTCTTACATCAAATTCTTCAGGCGTCCGCGGCAGAGCCTCATCAAGAGGTAGCATGATATGGGTATACACCGCATCAACAAGCTCGCGTGTTATCTCGCCCTCAGAGCCCATCCCTTTAGCAAGAAGCCAGTGAGGCTTCATTTGGGTCTGAATAGCTTGGCGAAGATCGCGATCCATTCCTGCAAGCTGCTGGCGAATCAGGGCCAACACCCCTTCACGATGCGAAACCTCGGCCTGAGATTCACTATTCTCTGTTGTCAGGACTACCGTGTCGCCGTCGCTCTTAAGGCATGGGTAAGACCTCACAGGCAAGCCGGCCACTTCGGCCTCGGTTGACTCCGGCAATGCACCAAAGTCCCAGTCATTAACCGTATGCCCGGCAAACCGATCATCAAGAAGGACGTATTCAGAAGTCTCTCCGCTAACATCAACACTCTCAATAAGCGCGGCCAGGTCTCTGCTTTCGGCGATAACATCATCGCCGTTGAGAACCCTGAAGTTCATTTTCAAGTGAGACTCCAGCGCATCACTCATCAGCTCTTCTGGCGTTACACGCTCGGGCCTTAAGGTCTGTTTCAGAAATTCCGCCAGCTGGATATAGAGTCCACCCTTGGAAGCTGCAGCCTGATTCAGAAAGCGGGTTGCCGTATCTGGCACAGGTACAAACTGCTTCCGCACTGGCTTTGGCAACGCTTTAATAATGGCTACAACTTTTTGGTGAATAAATCCCGGAACCAGCCATTCTGTCAGCCTTTCATTAACCTGAGGCAGCATCTGAGCAGGAACGGTTAAGGTCACCCCATCGTCGGGGCTTCCGGGCGCAAAGGTGTATGACAACGGAAAATTAATACCATTAATCTCCAGCTCTGCGGGGTAATCATCACTGGATATACCGCGAGCAGCATCCGACAGAAGAAATTCACGAGTAAGATACAATTGCCTTTTATCGGCGTCTGACGCACGTTTAAACCAACTTTCCAATGCTCTGCGGGAAAAAACACCCTCAGGAAAATATCTCTCGTAAAAATCAATCAGCGCATGATCATCAATCACGAGATCACGCCGGCGCGATTTTTCTTCGTACTCAGTGACCTCTGCAATCAGTTCAATGTTTTTGCGATAAAATTCAACATCAGATTTAAGCTGCTGCGCGACGAGCGCTTCTGTAATAAGAATCTGTCGACTTTCCTCAGGGTGGGTTTTTGAGTAATCTACGCGTTTTTTCGGGTTTACAACCAGGCCATAAAGGGAAGACTGTTCCGTCGCTACAACCTGACCTCGCTGCTGTTGCCAATGTGGTTCGAAGTACTGATATTTAAGTAAGTCACGGCCGCATTCTTCAATCCATTCGGGCTCGACTCTGGCAACCATACGAGCAAACAGCTTACTGGTTTCAACCAGCTCTGCAGCGACCAGCCATTTGGGCGGTTTCTTATAACCGGCACTCCCCGGCGCCATCACGAAACGTCGGTTACGAGCACCTATATATTCCTTATGCTCCGCCCTGAAACCGATATGACTTAACATCCCAGAAAGAATGGCTTTGTGCAACGCGTCATAAGAAGCAGGCTCGGAATTTGTCGATATATCCATATCACGCAGCATCAGATGCAGCTGTCGATGAATATCCCGCCATTCGCGCATCCGCATATAAGACAGATAATTTTTCTTACACCACTTGCGTAGTTGACTCTGACTCAGTTCCTGGCGCTGTGTTTCGAAGCCATTCCAGAGATTAATCAGCGTTGCAAAGTCGGAATCATCATCCGCCCATTGCTTGTGCTTCTCAGCAGCCGCCTGTTGTTTTTCCTGCGGCCTTTCTCTTGGATCGGCAACAGTCAGGGCTGCGGCGACGATCATCATTTCAGTCGCACAATTTCTCTGCCCTGCGGCAATCAACATGCGTCCGATACGTGGATCGACCGGTAACCGAGCCATGGTCCTGCCCGTGCTGGTGATTTTCTTTGCGTTATCGACGGCACCGAGTTCGGACAGCAGTGTATATCCGTCTTTTACAAAACGATCGTCAGGTGCATCAACAAATGGGAATTTCCGAATGTCCCCCAAGCGAAGATTCAACATCTGCAATATCACGGCTGCAAGATTAGTGCGACGAATTTCCGGATCGGTAAATTCTGAGCGCGACAAAAAATCCTGCTCGTCATAAAGCCGGATGCAGGTTCCGGGCTCTATACGGCCGCAACGCCCTGCCCTTTGATTTGCACTCGCCTGAGAAATCGCTTCAACCGGCAGACGCTGCACTTTGGTGCGGTAGCTGTAACGACTGATTCTCGCGACACCGGAGTCGATAACATAGCGAATGCCGGGGACCGTCAGAGAAGTTTCAGCCACATTGGTACTGAGCACGACGCGCCGCCCGCCATGAGGGCGAAATATTCTCTGTTGATCAGCAGAACTCAACCGTGCATACAGCGGTAGAATATCCGTCGCGGGCAATTGCTGACGTCTGAGGAATTCAGCACACTCCCTGATTTCCCGCTCTCCGGGCAGAAACACCAGGGTGTCACCCGGACTACCCTTAGCCTTGTCGATTGAGCGCAATTCTTCGAGCGCCTCAGCTATCCCTTCGAATAAAGAGCGATCTTCCTCGTCATCGTCATTCCGAACCAGTGGACGATAGAGAACATCAACAGGATGTGTCCGGCCCGACACCTGAATCACCGGAGCGTCATCAAAGTGCTGAGAGAAGCGCTCAACGTCAATGGTTGCAGAAGTAATGATGACCTTAAGGTCTGGACGCTTGGGCAATAACTGCTTGAGATAACCCATCAAAAAATCAATATTCAAGCTACGTTCGTGTGCTTCATCGATAATGATGCAGTCGTATTCATTCAGGAAGCGGTCGTGCTGCGTCTGAGCCAGTAGAATACCGTCCGTCATGACCTTAATACGGGTGTCATCGCTCGACTGGTCTGTAAACCTCACCTGATAACCCACTGTCTCACCTAGTGGGCTGTTTAATTCATCAGCAATCCGCTGTGATACTGAGCGCGCAGCAAGGCGTCGCGGCTGTGTGTGGCCAATCCGTCCATACACACCCAACCCCGCTTCAATACACATTTTCGGTAACTGAGTCGTCTTACCCGAACCTGTTTCACCGGCAATGACGACCACCTGATTTTCAGAAATCAGAGACAGAATCTCTGACCTCTTCTCACAAACAGGCAGGTTCTCAGGGTAATTAAGTGCAGGATTAGTACTTCGGGCTGCAACCGCTTGCTGACTTTTTTCTATTCTGGAGACCAGCTTAGCCAACTGCGTTTGCTGTTTATCAAGGGGTTCTTTTTCAATGCGACGAAGTGCGTTACGGACCGGGTGCCGATCGCGGATAAGACAATGCATCAGGGATTTTTCGAGTTCAGAGAACATCTTGGTTACTTCGGTAGACATGTATCCCGCCAGTCAGAAACAAAAACGCCCCGGAAACCGGGGCGCTCAGTGTAACACGTCGCAAAGCCTTATTTGTGCTTGGCCAGCTCCTCGTCACGAAGCTCACGACGCAGGATCTTACCAACATTCGTCTTCGGCAGTTCGTCACGGAACTCAACGATCTTAGGCACTTTGTACGCGGTGAGATTCTCTCGACAGAAGGCAATAACATCTTTCTCCGTGAGCGATGGGTTGCTCCGGACAACAAACACTTTCACGGCCTCAGAGCTTTTAGGGTCTGGTATACCAATAGCAGCTGCTTCAACAATGTCTTTATGGGAAACAATGACGTCCTCCACTTCGTTCGGATAGACATTAAAGCCAGAGACGATGATCATATCTTTCTTACGGTCAACGATTTTGAGGTAGCCATCGTCGTTGATAACGGCCATGTCACCCGTCTTCAACCACCCGTCTTTGGTCATTGTTTCTTCAGTCGCTTCAGGACGCTGCCAGTAGCCCTTCATGACCTGAGGTCCTTTCACACACAATTCACCAGCTTCTCCGAGGGGCAACTCATTACCTTCTTCGTCGATCACCATACAGGCTGTATTCGCAACAGGCATACCAATGGTGCCCTGCTTGATGCGTGTGGTCGGGTTAAAGGATACGATTGGCGAGGTTTCGGTCATGCCGTAACCTTCAGCTACTTCACACCCTGTCACCGCTTTCCACTCATCAAAGGCAGCTTTGGTCAGCGCCATACCACCTGACACAGTCAGCTTGAGTTTACTGAAGTCCAGAGCACGGAAATCTTCCTGAGCGCACAGCGCGACAAAGAGAGTGTTCAGGCCAACAAATCCAGTGAAGTCTGTTTTCTGCAGGGTCTTAATAAAGCCAGGAATATCACGGGGGTTCGGGATCAGGATACTGTGATTACCAGTCTGCAGAAGCACCATGCAATGCATGGTGAACGCATAAATATGATACAGAGGCAGAGGACAGATAACCGTCTCTTCACCCTCACTCATAACCTGTTTGAATACACCGTATGCTTGCGCCATGTTGGCCATCAGGTTGCCATGGGTAAGCATTGCGCCTTTTGCAACGCCTGTGGTGCCGCCCGTATATTGCAGTACAGCGATATCATCTGATGTCGCAGGTGCACTCGTATAGGGCTTACCTTTACCTTTGCTGAGTGCTTTGCGCAGTGGAATCGCGCCAGGAATATTTGCCGCAGGCACTTCCTTTTTTACGTACTTAAGCACTGTATTGATCAGGGTTCTTTTCAGCGGACAATGCATGTCACCGACGTTTGTCACAATGACATGCTTAATGCCTGTTTTAGGAACGACACGCTCCACCTTGTCACCGAAGTTAGCCAGCACAACCAGAGCTTTAGCACCTGAGTCGTTAAACTGGTGCTCCATCTCGCGCTCGGTGTAGAGAGGATTGGTATTTACAACGATGATCCCAGCTCGCATCGCGCCAAATACGACGACCGGGTATTGCAGTACATTCGGCAGCTGAACCGCAATACGATCACCTGCCTGAAGAGACGTTTCGTTCTGAAGGAAAGAGGCGAACGCAGCACTTTTTTCATCCAGCTGGGCATAAGTCATGGTCTGCCCGAGACATGTAAACGCTGGCAGTTCAGCGTACTTTTTAACGAAACCATCAAAGATTTCGGTAATGCACGAAAACTCATTAACGTTGACTGTCTTTGGATACCCCTCGGGGTAACGCTCCTGGAAAAACTGTTCGTTCATCTCTACCTCCAATCACTGAAATTATCTGCGGCGCAAACCGACGTCATTGCTTTCAAGTTTAGCGGCATTGCGTCAAGTGGGCCAGTATCCGATACGGATAAAAAAAGCCCGGCATCTGCCGGGCTTCTGGGTATCAAGGGTTAAAGCGGATTGGATATTCCACCTTAGTAACCTCGACGTTAGGTCGGCTTTCAAACGCCATTTGCTGGCATTTGAGTTCAACACTGCGAATCAGTCGAGCGTCTTTAATTTCGCTCTTCGCAGCTTTACAGGAAGTCACTGAGCCATCCGGCTGAATCGTCAGCGCAAGAGTTACAGAGCCCTCGAGCGTCGGATTCTTACGTAAAGCCCGACGATACAACCTGTCGTAGTGTACGTTGTATGCTTCGAACACCAGTCTGAGCTCTTCCTGGCTACGTTTCTTCGACTCTTCTGCTGCGGCAACCGCCTCTGCTGCCACCTCAACCGTCGTTGTCGCGCGATCACCAAGGTTCTCTCCTGACGTGACATTGGTCAGCGATGCTACATCCACACCACCAGAGCCCCGGCTCGCCGCTGTGCGATCCACTACTGAGCCGACGTTAGTCGCCTGAGTACCCTTAGTACTGAGCGATGAACTTGAAGTGCTCAGCGCAGTAGTAGGAATCGCCGAACGCAAGTCACTCAAAGCCTGAAGTGCCTCGGTACCCACTGCATCACGTGCTTTCTGCTTGGCTGCCTGACGCTGCTGCTCGGTTGCTTCAACTTTCGGCTTAGGCTCGGGTTTAGGTTCCGGCTTTGGCTGAGGTTTCGGTTCTGGCTTAGGCTCAGGCTTGGGCTCTGGCTCGGGTTCAGGTTCCGGCTTAGGCTCAGGTTTAGGTTGCGGCTTCGGCTCGGGCTTTGGTTTAGGAAGCTCAAGCTTCTTACGCTCAATGACCTTAGCCAACTGCGGTGGCAACTCTTCAAGTTCAGACCTGTCTTTTTCAGGCAGATCGATAAAGGGAACCACAACACCAACCAATAACATCAGCGCCAGCAGTACGCCCAGAATCGTCCAGAGGCGGCGACCGTCTTCTCCGTCTGTCCATGGCAACTCAGGGGTGCGATAAATACTGCTCATCACGCACCTCCCGGCTGCTTCTGATTGACCGCCAGTGAGATATTGGCAAAGCCAGACTCGGCACAAGTACTCATAATTCTTTTCAGGACTGAGTATTCCGTTGCCTTGTCACCCACAATCGTCACTGGACGACTGTCTTCACCCTCGGCAATTGGTGTACGACTGGCCTGATATTCAAGCTCGGAGAGCAAGGAAGGAATAACCTCCTCATTCCCCAGCTTAACCGCAGACAGTTGTGCCACAGAACGCCCCTGAACAAGAAGGTCGGTATCTGTCACCAGAACCGTCAGTTGCTCTTCAGGCTTGTTCTCCGATACAGATACGGGGAGCTCAACGCTGTCCGTATTCTGCACTTCCACCTCTGACTGATTCACCATGAGGAAGAACACCAGAATGGTGAAAATATCCATCAGGGCTGTCAGGTTCAGACCATTTTTGTTGGCATTACGTTTGTGATTGCGCTGCATGCGCTTAGCGCGACGTGACATTTTCATGGTGCCACCTCCTGCGCGTCTGCTTCACCCAGAGAAATATCCGGGAACAGCACAGCATCTACCAGGGACGCAGCAACAACAGCAGGGTAAATGCGCACGGTATCCATAACGGTTACCAACGTCTGGTAATCCGTATTGGGCTCTGCAAGCAGAGTAATGTCTCTTTTTTCTGCAAATTCAGGATTTTTCTTGGCTTTCTGAAGGGCTTCTGAAAGGCCTTCGTAGTCAAGTTCTCCAGACTGAGCAGGAATAGAAGCCAGTTCAACTGTCTCTTCCTGATAAGTCCGGGATAGAGTAAATCCTGTCTTCCTGATCGTCACTTCAAGCGTGACATCCTCCGGGTTAACGGCGCCTGGCTCATCGCCAGAAGGTAACCTGAGATCCAGTACGGCCAGCTGCGAGAAAACCATGTTCATCAACAGCACTGGCACCAGCACGATCATCAGGTTCATGAAGGATGTTACGTTGAGTTCCGCCTCTTCTCTGATTTTCTTATGGCGTCTCATCGAACGACTCCTGATTAACCGTTATTTGAAGGAGTGCCGTTTTGTCCTGCCTTTTTATCCGTGATGGTATTTAGGAACTTAACGCCTGCCATCTCGATGCTATCGACGATTTCAGATGTTTTGGTCTGAAGGTAGCTATGCAGCAGAATCAGAGGGATGGCTGCAATCAGACCAAATGCGGTTGTGTTCATCGCGACAGAAATACTTTGCGAAAGAAGTTCGGCTTTCTCAGCAGCCGGCGCACTGGCGACTGCGGTGAATGCCGCGATAAGACCCATAATAGTACCTAGCAGACCCATCAGGGTTGCGATATTAGCAAGGGTCGCAATATAAGGCGTGCGTTTCTCCAACTGAGGAATCGCTTCCATCAGTCCTTCTTCCAGCGCGTACTCAACCTCTTCACGACGCTGGGCCGTCGGGATACGCTGGATGCCGGACGCAAAAATATTAGCGATATGAGTATCAGAGCTGTTGGCGTAGTTGAGCGCTGAACGCAGATCACGTTTCTGCAGCATGGGGTACATCTCATCGAAAGCACGACGGTTACCCGACTTTTCTTTTGCGAGGACGAGCAAACGCTCAATTGCGACAGCGAGACCGATTACCATGATGATTGCAATCGGGTACATAAACACACCACCTTCCTGAAGGAAGCGAATGATGGAATCCATTGGATATCTCCGGTTCTGATACTATTGTTGTTCTGATAGGCAGCTCATTAAGCTGCACACGGGCTGATTTAACCATTATTTCTCTGCAGAAAAAACCGCAGTTCATTCTATTTCCAGGACTTCGTTTAGCCTTGTGACGTGATCCTCTTTTTCGTTATAACGCTTCCCATAACGTATCTCGCGTTTCAGGCTGTCACGGGTTAATGGTCGGAACCAGTGACGATTGAAGCTGGTAACAGGCTCATACAGTCGCCCCGTTCCCGGAGGCGGCTGCCAGGCATTAATATAGAGGACATTGGGATTTTCGCTATTCCCACGAATCGTCATTCCCTGCAGGCGAACGACATCATCGTCAGCAGACAATGCTTCTGTACTGATAAGCATCAAAGGTAAAAGCAGAGGTATAAGCAAAGTCATCAGGTATCTCATATTGCCTCCCCTTCGGCCGCGCCCTGTTCAGAAGTTGTTGAATCAACGGGCGCAGAGTTCTCGTCTACCTGCTGAGGCATAACCGCCTCATCAGCGGGTACTACTTCTTGAGAGTTTTCTTCATCGACAACACCCTCTTGGGCGCTAATGTCGGTCACCTGGCTTTGTATTACGCCATCCGTAGTTTCGTCGGCTGGCGTTTTTAACGAGCTATACCATTCATCAATACTTGCTGGATCAGCCTCGTCGACACCGGCCCGCCGCGCCAGGTCGACCACCCAGATATTTAACTGCTCGTTATCAGGCATCAATCGACGCGCCTTACGGTAAAATTCAAGCGCGTTCTCAAGGTCGTTACGATACAGATCCAGAAGGATCCCAAGGTTGTAATAGTGGCGCCCTTCATCGGGATCACAATCAATAGCGGCGTAATAACTCGCTTGAGCATCATCAAAACGCCCCAGCTCACGATAAGCTACACCGCTCAACGAATGAACCGGGCAAAAAGTCGGATCTATAGTTTCAACCTGCTCGTAAGCGGTGGCGGCCTCTTCATAATTGCCTAGCTGATAATGCGCGAGCCCCAGGTTACTCCACACTCCCGGATACTGGCCAAAAACAACTGACATATCTGCCCAGTGCTGCAAGGCCTCATCAAAGCGTTCGTCTTCCATAAGCGACAAACCATTACGGTATTCGTTTTCAACCCCCTCTGGAAGAGGTTCAGCAACAGGCTGACCATCAGGGCCAAGTTCTGCCGAATCCTGGATTGCAGGCTTATTCGACGCACAGGCGCTCAATAATAGAATCAGTAACGCACTAGCGAATCTGATCAACATAGGTCACCGCTTTTTCTTGTTTGTCGTATTGGCCCGGCATCAATCTAGCCATAGACCGGAAACTTTTCTTAACCCATTCATCATAGAGGCCATCATAGGTCCTGCTGATATTGGTCTGATGAATATCAATCGCAGCTTCTTCCAGAGGAAATGCCTGATCCTCGAGCAGGAAGGTGTATTCTTCTTCTTCGAGTTCGTCCATGCCCGCTGGACGTTCAGATTCCATCAAACCGCGACTGAACTTGGCATACATATCACCAATATGAAAAGTCGCAGGCGTGGTAAATTCCAGAACTTCCATTTCAACGGCCTGGGTGTATCGTTTTAGTGCACCTTGCATAGCGTTGTTCTTACGCACAATACTTTTTGCCAGTGGCAGACTGATTTCTATTTCATCGAATCGACGTCGATCAAACTCACCCAATTCAAAGGCCGCCTTAGAGGCCAAATAACGCGACCGATCAGTCTTATCATCACCAGCGCGAGAATGGAGGCTGATAATTTTGTCTAACCAGAAACGGCGTTTGTCTTCTTCACCAAGCTTCGCGTATATCTGATCAAGCTTATAGTGCGCTTCAATAGCGGGATCAAAAGGACGTTTGTACGTATGTGCATAGCGTCGATACATTACGATAGCGTTATCGTAATCCTCGGCCTTTTCGAAATACTCCGCCGACTGGAAAGCGGCGATTCGTTTCTCTTCATCATCCGTCCCAGAATCCGAGATAGATTTCAATTCAAAGGCTGCCTGGCGCCACTCACCCTGCCCCTCATAAGCAATAATTAATTTACTGCGAATATCGTCAGCGAATTTACTGTTCGGGTGATTTTCACGGAATCCAAGAAGCACTTTTTCAGCACGCTCAAAATCTTCGACCTGCATTAACAGGGTCGCAGCATCGTATTCTGCGTTCTCACGGAGATCACTCTCGGGCACAACCTCGGCCAGCCGCAACCATTGCGCTACGGCTTCTTCGGGATTTTCTTCCTGCGCAGCTTCGCCCTGTTTATAAATTGCAGCCGCTGACTTCTGGCGAAGATCAGCGCGCTGCTTACGATTCAACTCTGAATACTCAGAGGCAGCAAGAAGCGCTGCTTCAGCCTCTTCAAACTTTCCAAGTTCGAAGGCTGAATGTCCCTGTACCAATGACGCTCCGTAAGAATAGCGAGGGGGTAACTCAACACCACTTTCCTGTGCAAGCCGGGCCGTCGTTAAAGCCTGACCGTAATATTCATCTGCAAGAAGCATTTCTGCGGTATTTACCAGTACGGTGCCGCGGCGTTCGTCCTGCGGAAATTCGAGGACAAATCGCTTAGCACTTGCTACGGTCAGCTGACGCCAGCGCGCTTCTTCTTCGGGCGTTGGCTTATATTTATTGTAAGCAAGCAACGCCGCATAACCTGCTTCAGCCGCGTTTTCGTAGAACGGATATTGATAAGCAACAATTTCATAGTTGTTGCGTGCATCATCGTAATTTCCAATCTCGTATGAAATTTCAGCCAGTAAGAAGTGTGCTTTTACCGCATCAGGTGCTTTAGGGAATGAGCGGATATATTCACGGTACCAGCCGGCGGCCTGCTCCAGTCGTTCACGCTTATCACGCGCTGATTTTGTTTGCTGACCCCAGCCGTGCGCAAAGGTGGCGAGATCCCAGATATAGTCACCCAAAGCAACGGTAATCAGAGTGCGCACTTCTTCACCATGGGTCTCCCAATAAGGGGATCCGACACCGAAACGTTCGATAAAGATCTCTTTGTGCTTCCTGCGCAGCATCGGGTATCCGGCTTTTTCATATCCTGAAATCAAACGACGATAATAGAGCGGAGCTCGATCGTCATCCGGGAATCGATCAACAAATGCCCGCAGGGTTGATGCCGAGCTTTTGTAGTATTTCTTTTCGTAATACTGATTAGACAGTTCGGCGTAAATCCGATATTCGAAGTACCTGGTACCGTGCTCATCATAGAAGCGAGCAATTTCGTTCCAGTCGCCGAGATAATCGAACATTAATGCCATGATCCGAAGCGTATCATTCAATACTTCCAGTTCGGCACCGTCCGCAGCCATCAACGTTTCATCGTCTGGGAAATGCTCATCAATCATCTCCGTAAAGGAGAGCAAGCTATCTTCTAGTCGATTTTGCTTAAACAATGCCCAGCCGCGAAAATACTGCGCATCAAGGTAATACGGATTACCTTCGGGACCGAACTCTACGACCTGGGTGAAGCGACTTTCGGAAGCTTCGAAGTCGTTGACGTTGTAAAGCATTCTCCCCAGCCGGAACTGTGCTTCGAGATAGTAAATAGACTCGGGGTAACGCTCGGTTAATTCTTCGAGCACAGCGATGGCCTGATTTTGCCGACCAGCCAACGAATACGCTTTTGCCAATTGATAATAGATGGTGTCGTTATCTATTCGATCGGGATAGAGTTCAAGGAGGGCTTCATAATCGCCAATAGAGGCTTCGGCCATCTCCCGATCTTCTTCTACCATGGCAAGGATATCATCACCAAACTGATCCATTCGGATCTCGTCCCATTGTAGCTTCAGGCCGGCGATACGGTGCGCTACACGAACGCGCAATTCAGGATCAGTGGATACTTCCAGATAGGATTTATAGCTGCGAATCACATCACGATGATCTAAACCCAGAGGTTCATCGGACGCTGTGCGAACGGTAAGCGTGCCAATGTCTGAGATATACTTACGCTCGTCTTTTTTACCCAACCAACTACAGCCAGAGGTGACTACTACAAGCATTACTAATACCAGAAAACGGAACAACATTACTTAACCGCCTCCTGTTTTTCATTTTCAGGCTCATAGTCGAGCGAGCCAAATTCATTCTGTAGTGAATCGTCGTAGAGGCGAGCCAGCGCCAGGCGCGCCTGTGCGAGATAAAGCGTCAGGCGTTCATCGAGCTCTGTAAGGTGCTGTTTTGTCATTTCCGTCAGGAGTGCTTCCTGATCACGCTGAATCTCTGCGACATTTGAATCCAGCGCGGCAACTCTCTGCTGCAATACACCGACGCGTTCAGGAAATCCACGCCATGAACTATCCGCCCAAATCAGGGATGTACGTGTATTCTCTAATTGGCGGAATAATTTGTCAGTTTCAGAGCGCAATATCATATGGTCGCGCTCGGTATCCCACTTACGTTGAGGCTGCGCTTCATATATTGACCAGAGCTGCAGCCCCCTCATCCGTCGCCAGCGTTCTTTATATGGCGCAAGATCACGGGTCGGCGTGCCTATTTTCTGGAGCGAAGTAACCGCAGGAACAACGCTTCTTAAACGCTCGATGCGGGCTTCATCACTTCTGGATGCGTAAGAGAAAACCGTTTCATCTTCGTCCAGGAGTCTGTCCTGAACAGCAAGAATGCTTCGAAGAACATCCATCTGACGCTCTTCGAGTTGTTCCAGCAGGGCCTCACCACCCATCGCTTCGAGATTCTCCCGGCGCTGGACGAGGATATCTTCCCACAAGGTCAACTCACGCATCGCTTCTGCGAGATCAGCACGGATCCGATCAAGGTCATGAAGCCGCGCCAACTCTTGTGTAAACGCTTCTTCTTTCAGTAATCCCTGAGCAAAACGCGTTACCTGGCTTTGTGGCAGATCACCAAGCGCCTGTCTCTGCCAGCCCCAATTCTCAGTTTCATTCGACTGGCGCCACTCATCAAGCCAATTACCCAGTGACTCTTCCTGGTTGAGTTGTTTCAGCTCCCCAACCATATCAGTCAGGCGCGCCTCAACACGTTCGTATGCCAGAACAGACTGATTAACAGCATCGATCAACTCAAGCGTGTGGGGTACAGCAAGATAGGATTCAACAACCGCAGGATGGTATTCATCGTAGAGCTGCTGCAGGATACGCCAAGGCTGAATAGCATCTTCGTAGCGCCACTGAGCCAAAAGATTCCATCCGTAATGCAATAAGGCGGGCGGAGTAAATACCGATTCCAGCGTCACGTCTGAAAAATAGCGGTTAGCCATTGCATGCTTATCCCGCTCCATCGCAGCAATACCAGAAATCAGCAGAATGCGATCACGCAGAGCCGTGCCTTCTTCGTTGTCTGGCAGGTAGAAAATCGCTTCATCGATCGTCGCTTCGATGTCGCGACTTCTGAAATTCTGCCGAACCATCGCCAGAATCAGGTTGTAGCGCGCATACCCCGTCCAGATACTGGCATCTTCCATACCCTTGACTACGATCAGCGCTTCTTCGACCCGGTCCTGCTCACTGATACTACTGGCCAGGAGGTAAGAAAGCTCCTGGTCATAACGCCGGCTGAGAGCAGGCGATGCTGCCAGTGCATTCCGTGCAGCCTGCTCTGCGCGGCCGTAGAAACCTGCACTGAAAAGGCGTTGCGTCAAGAAATACCAGGCGTCTCCAGATGCGCTTCCGCCCTCTTCAAATACAGCGTAAAAAAGATCTTCTGCCTGATCCTCGAGCCCAAGCGACAGGTAGACGGCAGCCCTCATAACCTCAGCTTCGGTCTCGGGCGTTGTGTCGCTCCCAATAAGCTCTTTCCATTCGCGTAAATAATAAAGCGTCTGGTAATACTCACCGACGAGGTAGGAATAATAAAAATTACCGCGCAGAAGTCGTTTTTCAGCGTCTTCGTTGACGCCGATACCTTCGATATCATCGAGGTCAATATCGATATCGTCTTCCGCTGTGTCCTCTGCATGTAAACCCACACTGAACAGAGCCAGTGGAGTCAACAGAAGTAGAAGTAATAGTCTCTGCATCAAATTACCAGTACTTCAGCTGTAACCGTGCACTCTGCAAGTCATCTCGGTCGACGATCAGGAGCTCTGTAATAAGCGGTTTACCGGTTTTGCTGATCATTTCAGTGATCGCAAGTTCACGCCCCTGACCTTGATGGTCGACACCGCGAATTGTCACAGACACTTGATGCTTGCCCGGTGCAAGGTTGAGATCACCCAGAGGCTGCACCGCGCCCATACGCAAGGCTTTTACCTGACGTTCAGTATACAGATGCTGGAGTTCAAGCTTGCCATCTACCGAGAGTTCAACTGACAGAGGTTCAAAATATTCACCGTGATTAAGAGTCACATGAAATGCCGCCCGAGTCGTGGCTGGGCTCAGAAGCTCCCGCTCCAGCTCGTAGAGGTCACGATTAAGCTCAAGTACGGCCTCTTTTGCTGTCATCACCTGTTCGCGTACCGCTGCGTCCTCTGCCATAACCACCGAGGCAAACAGCATGCTCAGAACTAACAGAAATTTCATTTTTTACTCCGGTTGCTGATAGTCACGACCCTGGCTCATCCAGCGCATCACTACCTGCTCTGTTTCCTGATAATTGTCGTCGAGATCACCTGTAATCAGGTGATCCAGGCGCCCATCAGCATTAATCAACATAACCGCAGGGCGCTCTTCAAACATCCAGCCCTGACGCCACTTTGGCTCATATTTCAATACTGGAATACGCATATTTGGCGGCTGGCGCTTTCCCTTAGGGGTCCAGACAAACCAACCTTTTAGCCCTTCAATTTCCAGACTCTCAGCAAGAAGCTGATATCTGACGAGGCGCTCGGAACATTCATCACAATCCCCCAGCCATATCAACATCAGATAAGAACCGCGGGCTTCCTCAAGTCGCTGACCAAAGCCGTTCGTCGCCGGCAAAGTAAAGTCCGGAACCATATCCCCCGGTTTCAGACTTTCAGACGCCTGCAGCTGGAGAGCCAGGCCGATCAATAATACAAACCGAGCGAGATATCCCACTGCGTGCCCCCATCAGATTCGAGAGACTGAAGGCGCTCATCGTCGACCAGAAACTCACGAACACCTATTCCCGTCCAGATCCGCTCGCCATGAAACTGCACGCTCAGGCCAAGCGATGCATAACGACCACTGGTATCACCGGAATGTTGTTCACCTGCATTAAGTTCCGCTGCCAGCACCCACGGCACCGCACGAACTCCGCTAGTACTGGCAGTCCCCTGAAGGAGCGCGTAACCCGCACCTGCTGAGTAACGAAGCAGCTCTTCGTCATCACTTCGCACTTCCTGGCCGTCATTAATCACAGCGCGTGTGCTGAACTGGCCAATCTGAGCTTCACCCAACAAATACCATTTTTCACCGGCAAAATAGCGCGCGGTAAAAAGAATCCCCGGCTGCGAATCATTGTTATACGCCAGAGTATTGGTGTAACCCACGCTGAAGACACCGTGTTCAACTTCAGTCTCACTCAAATCATCAAGACCGTTCCTCTGACTGCCCGGACTGAACACCTCCGCCGCAGCACTGAGCGAACAAAACGCCATGCCAGCGAGCCCCACCGTCCGCCAAAAAGAAGTCATAAACGCAATCTCCAAACTATTGATACTGACCTGTGGGTTGTCATTTCACTGTCTAATGTGGCGCTTATTTCGCCGCGAGCACCAAAATCAAAATACCGGGCAACCCGCCACATTGATTCAACACCTACGCCCCCGACCCAGACAGGCTCAGCCGTGTCAGACCAATGTGTGTTGCCTCGCTCACTCTGGGCATAACCGGCAAACGCGTTCCAACTAAAAGTTATGTGGTCTGCGGGCTCAGCGAACTGAGTAATTATGCCAGCATCAAACATTGACCATGCTGAACCCCCCTCTGGGGCGCGAGTGTAGCGCACAGAGCCATACTCTCCGAGGACAGGAAACAACCATCCGAGGGAATAGGCACTGGCGGTTGAAAGGGCCACTTCGAGTCGATTTTTCCCGGGGCGCGCGTCATTGACTAGCTTCCAGAGTTCATCGCGGGGAAAGGTTTCGAGCAGATGAAGGTCATCGACATGCAGCCAGCCACTGTTCCGCCCATCAGACGCCTTAACCCAGCTACCACGACGAGCGACCACTTCAAGGCGACGGTATGGAGTGACTTCGTAGATGACAGGAAAGGCCTCAGACGGCCCATTGCGCAGGCCTATGTAGACCTGCTCAGCAGCAACCGGCTTAACACCCCCAAGAGTGATTCCTGTAGCAATCAGCAATGTCAGCAGTGGTGAAAACAAGCGTATCGCCTGCATGTAAAACATCCTGCATTCTTTATTATTTTCCGGGAAAACCTGCCCTCTCTGACAAGCTCCTCCGACTTCTATTTTCAGCTATTTGCTGAGAAATCTCATGGCACCCTCAAGACCTGACAGGGTCATGGGATACATTTTGTCTTTGACCAATGTGCGGATCGCCCCCAGCGAACCGCCATTCCCCCAATGGTCTTCCGGCGCTGGGTTCAACCAGACCAGCTTATCGAAATGATTCGCCATGCGTTCCATCCAGACCGCACCCGGCTCTTCATTCCAGTGTTCGACGCTCCCCCCCGCATGAGTGACTTCATACGGCGCCATCATGGCGTCGCCCACAAAGATAACGCGGTAATCCTGTCCATACTTGCGCAAAATGTCCCATGTTTCTGTGCGCTCGTTCATACGGCGGATATTATTTTTCCAGACAGACTCATACAGGCAGTTATGGAAGTAAAAGGTTTCCATATGTTTGAACTCGGTACGAGCGGCCGAGAACAGCTCTTCACAAACACGAACGTGAGGGTCCATAGACCCACCGACATCAAAAAAGAGCAGTACCTTCACAGCGTTGTGCCGTTCTGGAACCATTTTAATATCGAGCATACCTGCGTTGCGCGCGGTAGAACTGATGGTGTCATTCATATCAAGCTCATCGGCTGCGCCCTGGCGCGCAAACCGACGAAGACGACGCAACGCTACTTTGATGTTCCGTATACCGAGCTGTACGTTGTCATCGAGATTTTTGTAATTTCTCTGTTCCCATACTTTCGCCGCTTTTTTATGACGGGAACGATTCTGATCAATACGAACCCCTTCCGGGTTGTAACCTTCAGCACCAAACGGTGATGTTCCGCCTGTACCGATCATTTTATTTCCACCCTGATGGCGCTTTTTCTGCTCTTCGAGGCGCTCCTGCAGGGTTTTCATCAGTTCATCGAAGCCGCCCAGCGATTCAATCTTCGCCATTTCCTCTTCAGAGAGCAGCTTCTCCATTTCTTTGCGCATCCATTCGGCAGGGATACTGGCATCATCAAACAATGAAGGCAGCGCTTCGATACCCTCAAAGTAAGCAGCAAACGCCTTATCGAACTTATCGTAGTGTTTTTCGTCCTTTACAAGAATCAAGCGCGCAAGAGCATAAAACTCTTCAAGATCTGCAAAGGCTACCCGCGCCTGAACCGCTTCAACGAGGTCAAGGTACTCGCGAATCGAGCATGGTACTTTTGCGCGACGAACCGTATCGAAAAAGTCGATCAGCATGATCAGCCCCGACGGCGACTCATAAACGCAAGACGCTCCAGCAAGTGCACATCCTGCTCATTCTTCACCAGAGCACCCGCCATTGGTGGAATTGCCTTGGTAGTATCGTGATTCCGCAATAACTCGACGCCGAGTTCATCGGCCATCAGCAGCTTCAACCAGTCAACCAGTTCAGAAGTTGACGGTTTTTTCTTCAGCCCTGGTACTTTGCGCACGTCAAAGAAGACTTCAAGCGCGTCATTGATCAGTTCCGCCTGAATATTCGGAAAATGCACATCAACGATCGCCTTCATCGTTTCGCGATCTGGGAAGTCGATATAGTGGAAGAAGCAGCGGCGCAGGAATGCGTCAGGCAATTCTTTTTCGTTATTACTGGTAATCAGAATAATTGGGCGGTGCTTAGCAACGATGCGCTCCTGAGTTTCATACACGAAGAACTCCATCTTATCGATTTCGAGAAGAAGGTCGTTCGGGAACTCGATATCCGCTTTATCAATCTCGTCGATCAGCAGAACAACAGGCTTATCCGCTTCAAAAGCTTCCCAGAGCTTACCTTTAACGATGTAGTTCGAAATATCATTGACACCATCAACACCAAGTTGCGAGTCGCGCAGACGACTGACGGCATCGTACTCATAGAGCCCCTGATGAGCCTTGGTCGTACTCTTGATGTGCCATTGGATAAGGTCAGTGCCCAATGAAGTGGCCAGTTGCTCTGCCAGCATTGTTTTACCGGTTCCTGGCTCACCTTTCAGCAGGAGTGGTCGCTGCAATGTAATTGCTGCGTTGACTGCCATTTGCAGCTCAGGTGTCGCTACGTATTCACCGGTACCCTGGAATTTCATCAGGACTTAACCTCTCGATCTCTGATTCTTGACTGGCCAGAGTATAAGGAGGCCGCTTTAGTACAGCAAGGCAGGACCAGAAAAAGGCTTTAAAATCAGACAGAAAGGGATAATTGTACAGAAGCCGCCTCCGGTACCGGAGGCGGTCATAATATAAGCGCTATTCTTTTTTGTCGTCCGGGAGGTCGAATTCCCCCCAGTCATCGTCTTCATCGGCTGAATCTGCTGCATCCGCTGCGGGTTCAGGACTCCCCATATCGGTGTCTCCTCCCATAGAAGCAGTGACCTTGCTTTCTTCCTCCGCTGCAGGAATTTCTTCCTCCTCCGCACCGTCAAAGTTATCAAAGTCAGCGGAATCCAGATCGGCGTCATCAAGCTGCCCTGTCTCCAGATCCAACGCTTCGCGTGCGGCTACGTCTTCCGCGCTCTCAGATTTTCCTTTGCGCCTCCCCAGCCACCACCACGCCAGCCCACCTAGAAGTGCCAGATTTGCCACCCCAAGCAGGACGTATACCCACCAGGCAACACCCGACACCTCTTCTGGCCCAACTTCTTCGACAGCAGACTGCTCACTGTATCTCGCCGCCAGATCAGGAACAATTTCATCAGATACAGGCACGACCTCAGGTTCCGCAGGTGCCTCTTCAGACGAATCAGGTTGTGCTGCAGCAGTTTCACTCACAGTAGGCTCTGGTGCGTTCTGAACAGCCGCTTGCTCACCCCTGATATCAGGTTCGCTGACCTCTTCATTCACCGGCTCTGGATCTGGCGCTTCGTTAACTGGGGTACTTACTTCAGAGACCAAAGGAAAGATCACAGGAATGCTTTCAGGTTTACTCTTAAATGTCTTACCGCTGGCCGACACTCCACGAATGTTTAGCATAACCTCGTAACTGCCTGGGCCTTTGTCGGCGACAAGCGCGAGTTCCCAGGCGCCGCTGCCTTCTGAATACTCCATAGCGTTAATCACCGAGCTACCATCCGGGCTGGATATTCTGGAAATCACCCGCGACAGAGCAGTATCTACGAGGTCACTTTGTGGGTACACACGCACGTTAAGTATCTGCTGCCCGACATCAGGAGTAACATCGACCCGCATCGGCTCTGCCAATGTCGCCGTAAGCACCTGTTTACGTTCAAACGTACGCCCTTGTGCCTGTATCT
>NZ_DDKU01000035.1:0-68299 GCF_002339775.1 Thalassolituus sp. UBA2590 | reverse complement strand
GTATCTGATTCGCCTGATATTTACCGTACTACCGTCTGACAAAACGCGCAAGCGCGAATGTAAAGCGTGCCGGTTTTGCTCAAAAACTCCAATTCATACTGTATGGATACCCCCCATTTCTTTACATTCAGATTGTCCGCATCGCTTATTGTCCATCTAGCACTTTATTACTAGTTTTTGCCAACTGGTAGGATGCAGCCGCTGCTATCTCGCCCTAGACTTATAAAAGGAACACATAACTAAGGTGGCTTATGGCTGAGAGCTTCAGTGTAGAACGTATGCTGACGGGCAAGATGGCGGCGGTGCCAGCGTCGGGCTGGATGGCGTTGATTCGTGCAGGGTATTACACAGGCGGTTGCACCGACGAGACTCAGTTGGTGCGTTCGATGGCCGAGCAGATGTCTGAGCCTTTGTTGGCCCATGCGTCGCGTGAGGCTTGTCGCTTGATCACTGAGTTGCGCGAGCATACCGATGAGCTGTCGTTGTTTGATCAGTTTATGCAGGAGTACAGCCTGGATAACGACGAAGGCCTGACACTGATGATTATCGCCGAGGCTTTGCTGCGCATCCCTGATAAGTCATCACGTGATGCCTTTATCCGCGCGGAGATCTCTCAGGCGGATTGGGAGAAGCACCTGAGCCATAGCCCATCCCACTGGGTTAACATGGCAACGCGTGGCTTGTCGGTCAGTGGCCGCATGGCGCGGTTAAAGAACGCACTCGGTCGCCTGATTACCCGCCCCGGCGAACCAGTGATCCGCAATGCGCTGCAATATGCCATGCAGATGCTGGGCAATCAGTTTGTGCTGGGTGAAGACATCAGCAGTGCTCGTGTCAATGCCGAACGTACGCACTCGGAGCTGAATGCCTTTTCGTTCGATATGCTGGGTGAGGCAGCGCTCTGTGATGACGACGCCGAGAAGTATCTGGCCAGCTATCGCGCGGCGTTAAAAGAGATCGCACTTCAGAACGAAGACTCTAATAAAACCACTAGTGCATCTAAACGCCCCTGCTCGCTTTCAATTAAACTTTCTGCCCTGCACCCACGCTATGAAGATACCCAACGTGAAGACGTTAAGGTCAGGCTCTATGATCGCCTCGCAACTCTGGTACGTGAAGCCCGTGAACTCTCGGTGCCTGTCACCATTGATGCCGAAGAAGCTGATCGGCTGATTCTTTCGTTGGAATTATTTGAACAGGTACTGCGTAGCGAAGGCGCTGACTGGGGTCAGTTTGGCCTCGCAGTGCAGGCTTACAGCAAGCGTGCTCTGCCCGTACTGGGCTGGCTTGATGCGTTAGCACGAGAGCACGCGGTAAAGATCCCGGTACGCTTAGTCAAAGGTGCCTACTGGGATAACGAAATCAAACTGGCGCAGCAACGTGGCTTACCCGGTTACCCGGTATTTACCCGCAAGGAACATACGGACCTTTCTTATCTGGCCTGTGCCGCCTTTATACTGAAGAGCTCGGGCATTTATCCGCAGTTTGCGACTCACAATGCACACACTTTAATGGCGGTGTCGGCGATGGCGGATGCGCTGTCATCGGGAGACACCAGCGAGAACAGGTGCGATGTCTGCGAGTATCAACGCCTGCAGGGTATGGGCGAGCCTTTGTATGACGCCTGGCAAAGCAAGCGCAAAGACTACGTGCGTACTTATGCTCCGGTCGGTGAACACAAAGAACTGCTGCCTTATCTGGTGCGGCGCTTGTTAGAAAACGGCGCCAACACTTCGTTTGTGCATCACTTATGGAAGTCTGAAATCAGCCCTGAAGCGTTGGCACAGTCACCGCTGGAGCTTGCCCGAGAACACCATTTTGCGCCCGCAGCGGACATTCCCGCGCCGGCCAATATTCTTGCACCGCGTCAAAACTCGGCCGGGCTCAACCTGAATAACCGCGATGAAACCGATTCATTACTCGCAGGTTTAGAGCGCTGGAAATCTCACCAGTGGCAAGCTCGTCCTCAGGTGAGAATCAGCAGCATGACCACCTATCAGCCGGATATCGTAGTGGGCTGCCCCTTCTCTGCACACGACAAAGTGGGTCTGGTGCAATGGACGCACCCAGACGATGTGTACGCCATTATTGATACTGCCCAACGCGCCTTTACTCATTGGAACAACGAACCGCGTCCTGCGTTTGCCGCCCAACGAAAAACCTGGCTGCTGACCCTGGCTGATTTACTCGAAACCCACCGACATGAGTTGATCATGTTATGTGTGCGTGAGGCTGGTAAAACCCTGCAGGACGCCGTGGATGAGATTCGCGAGGCCGTAGATTTTTGTCGCTATTATTCGGGCTTTATTGATGAAGGTTTCGCTGAGCCGATAGCCCTGCCCGGCCCGACCGGTGAATTGAACCAATTGCACTATGAAGGTCGCGGTGTTTGGTTTTGCATCAGCCCCTGGAATTTCCCGTTGGCGATATTTATTGGTCAGGTCAGCGCAGCACTCGCCGCTGGCAATGCCGTCATTGCCAAACCCGCAGAAGCCACCAGCCTGATTGCCACACGTGCTATTGAACTTGCTTATGCCGCGGGCGTACCTCAAGAATTACTGCAGTGCGTACCTGGGTCTGGCCCGATACTGGGCGATGTATTCTGCAACGATGCACGTATTGCTGGCGTAGCCTTTACAGGCTCTCATAAAACAGCCCATAAAATCGCGATGGATCTCGCCCATCGTCGTGGCCCCATCGCGACATTTATTGCAGAAACCGGCGGTCAGAATGCGATGATCGTTGACTCGACCGCACTGCCTGAGCAAGTCGTTAAAGACGTCTTACGCTCTGCCTTTGGCAGTGCCGGGCAACGTTGCTCAGCATTGCGAGCCTTGTATCTGCAATCCGATATTGCCGATGAAGTTATCCGCTTATTAAAAGGCGCTATGAATGAGTTAGTGGTAGGAAATCCAGGCGATATATCCACCGATGTCGGCCCGCTGATTTCGATGCAAGCAAAGAACAGTCTGCTTGCTCATATCCGCCATTTAAAAAGTCATGGCGAGCTGTTGGCTCAAGTCGATAACATTCCCGAAGAAGGTTTCTTTTTAGCCCCCGTTGCGTACGAGATTGGATCAATTTCAGAACTGGACGACGAGCACTTCGGGCCGATCTTACATGTCATCCGTTACCAGAACACTGACCTGCCGAAAGTTATTGAAGATATTAATAACACGGGATTCGGTCTGACCTTGTCTGTGCATTCCCGCAATCCTGAAGTGTCGGGCTTTATTGCGCGCACCGCTCGCGTAGGCAACGTATATATTAATCGCGATCAGATCGGCGCCGTGGTGGGTGTACAGCCCTTTGGCGGCCTGGGTCGCTCAGGCACTGGCCCGAAAGCCGGTGGGCCCGATTATGTAAAACGTTTTGCCTGCGAACGTACTGTCAGTGTTAACACCAGTGCGATTGGTGGTAACGCTGAGCTGTTGCGGAAAAAGAATCAAGGCTGAAGCAGCAGGTAGGATTACTGACGATAAAGTTCTTTGTCGTCAGTAAAGATTTTATCGCCCACGTTTTCAGCCTGCTTAAGCGCCTTCAGCGAGCTGGAACGGAACTCGCGTGAATACAGCACAGCGGTAATTAATGCTGCGGTGCCCATAAACACCCACTCAGAGACAAACCAGCTCAGTGCGGCCATCGAGAAGTAGAAGGCCCTCAGCCCGTTGTTATAACTGTGACTTGCCTGATCAATCACTTTTGCACTGTAGAGCGCCATACTGCGACGATCACCGGGAGTCACCGAATTGTCATCAGGCATAGGTGCAGCGCCCACTAAAACCGAGGCAAAACCAAACTGACGCATTGACCAGGTAAAGGTGAAGTAGGCGTAAATAAAGATGACCACCAGCACTGCCAGTTTAAACTCAAGCTCGGTCAGTGAATCGCCTTCAACAAATGAGACGGTACTAAGCATGGCGCTGATTTTATCGGTTGCGGTCAGTGCGGTAAGCAGACCGGCAATGATCAGCACGCATGATGAAGCAAAGAAGTTTACGTTGCGCTCGATGTTTGCCAGAAGCGCTGCATCCCCCACGCGTATCTCACGCTTGAGCATGCGCCGCATCCAGTTAATACGATGCACATGCAGTACCGACGACAAAGACGCAGAACGCTTAGCCCGATAGTGAGCAAATTTAGCGTAACCAAACCAGCAGAAGATTAACCAGCCGAGGCTGATAAAATTCAACATGCCTATTTCTGCAAACCCTGCCATTTGAGCTGTGCTCCCTTGTCTTGAGGTAGGTTCTGAACCCTACAGAAGAGATACCAGGTAACGAATACGTTCGTCGGATAGCTGGCGGTAATCAAAGTACGGGCACACAATCACACCGGCATCATTAATTGCAAATCTACTGTCGAGCCATTTTGCACCATTCGTTTTAAAAAATCCGCATTCTTCAGCGAACTGCTTGCCCATCAGAATAATCTGACTGGCTGGGGCCTCATTACAAGGAGCCTCGTAGCAAGGCGCTCCATAACAGAGAGCAACCTGGCTACCGGGCTGGAGCATCAGGGAGTCGCGGTAATCCTGCCAGCACCTGAAATCATCGGTGCCAGTAAATTTCAGTTCATACAGAAACTTGGCAAAGACATTAAAAATTTTGCGCCAGTGATTACCTTCATTCGAATTGATCTGAGTAATGTCGCCGTCTGCCAGAGGCAGGACATCGCCCGGATAAGCGAAGGGTTCGAGCGACGGTCGGTTAGCAAGATATACCCGCAATGTCGCCTGCGGGTCACCTAAGCCGACATCAGCAGTAAGCGCTCTGGTCATATCAGGACGGTTCAAACCAATGCTTAGTACGATTAGCAAAAGCAACCAGCGAGAGCATCACAGGGACTTCAACCAGAACACCTACAACTGTAGCCAGTGCAGCACCCGAATTCAGGCCGAATAATGCAATAGCGACCGCGACCGCAAGCTCAAAGAAATTACTGGTGCCGATCATACAGGCAGGTGCAGCGACGTTATGCTTAAGCTTCAGGCGAATCGCAATAAAGTAGGTAATCGCGAAAATACCGTAGGTCTGAATCAGCAGAGGAATGGCGATCAGCAGCATATCCAGAGGATTCTCAACGATGCGCGGCGCCTGCAAGCCAAACAGAATAAGTACGGTCGCAAGTAAACCGATAATAGACAGCGGCTTTAAGGTTTCAGATAAGCGTGCCACACCGTCAGCGCCCAGCGCTTTACGGGTAATAACGCCAGCGATTAATGGTAATACCACATACAAGGCGACTGAGATCAGCAATGTTTCCCACGGGACTTCAATATCGGAGACACCGAGCAGGAAACCCGCAATCGGTGCAAATGCAAAAATCATAATGACGTCGTTCACTGATACCTGCAGCAGGGTATAGTTCGCATCGCCGCGTGTCAGGTGGCTCCAGACAAATACCATGGCTGTGCATGGCGCCACGCCTAACAGGATCATACCGGCGATGTATTCCTGTGCGGTGGCGGGTGACACCAGATCCGCAAATATGTGATGAAAGAACAACCAGCCCAGTGCCGCCATGGTAAATGGTTTAACCAGCCAGTTAATCACCAGTGTGAGTGCAAGACCTTGTGGCTGTTTAGTTACGTCTTTGATCGATGCAAAATCGACTTGCATCATCATCGGATAAATCATCAACCAGATGAGTACCGCAATCGGCAGGTTAACGTTCGCAACCTCAGCATCAGCTACGACCTGAAATACCTCGGGCATAAAAAGACCGGCACCAATACCTGCAATAATGGCAAGCCCGACCCAGACAGAAAGATAACGTTCGAAAATACCCATCAGGAAAAACGCTCCGGTGTGAGAAGCTGCCCGATCGCGGCTTCGAGTGATTGTTTATCAGTAAACTCACTCAGTGACGCAGAAGCCAACTGAGACAGGCGCTGCTGCATCATCTCCCCTACTTCTCTGAACATTCCTTGCTGCATGTCTTCTGTTGGTAGTTTTGATGGATCAGGTAAGCCCCAGTGTACCCGTGCTGCATTGCCAAACCAGACCGGACAGGTTTCGCCCGCGGCGCTGTCACACACGGTGATCACCACATCGGGGGCAAAGCTTTCGTGATCATCCCAGCTCTGGCTGACAAGACCCTCAGTGGAGATATTCTGGCTTTCCAGGTATTTCAATGTGCCCGGAAACACGACACCTGCAGGCTGGCTACCGGCGCTTCGGGCATCAATTCTGCCCTGAGAAATATGACGCGTCAGTGCTTCAGCGAGAATGCTACGACAACGGTTGTGGGTACAGATAAAAAGTATTTTCATAAGTCTGACGTCAGCAGCACGCTGACGATTCTCCAGGGGTGATCGTTATTCCGGGGGTAGATTCCATTACGGACTCGATGACGACAGGTGCCAGCGCGTTGATGGTCTGATCTACCCACGCAGGTAGCTGAGGTACTAAGGAGTAATAAACCCACTGGCCGCGACGCTCGGTCTCGACCAGACCGGCTTCGCGTAAAATAGCCAGATGCCGGGATACTTTGGGTTGGCTGAGTTGCAGTATCTCCATCAGGTCACAGACGCACCTTGGCCCTGATTTCATTGCAATCACTGAGGTCAGCCGTGTCTCATCGGCGAGCAGTTTCATGAGTTCAACGGGTGTCATTGTTTTTAAGCCCTGTATTTCGACTCGTAGCCTTTACCAGAAGTCGCCAGCCAACACATACGCCAAACCATATATATGTTTTTCCGTATATGCAAATTTTACCTCTGCCAAACGGCCGGATTGCCCCTTTTTCAAGTAACTAAAAGGCTGCTAGTGTTATCTCATCTTTCTCAAACCCTCTTTTGACTGAGCTTAAGGAGCGATACATGCCACGCGGTAAGTATGACGTCATTATTTTTGGTGCCACTTCGTTTGTGGGTGGAATTCTCACCCGCTACATCGCTGCACAATACGGCTGGAACAAGGATCTGAAATGGGCAATTGCTGGCCGTTCTGAGCGTAAGCTTCAGCAGGTGCGTGGCACACTCGCGCCGATTCTCGGTAATGATGCCGGAGACGTTGAATACATCATTGCTGACGCCGCCGACGAAGCGAGTCTCGCCGAACTGTGCGATTCAACCCGCGTGGTTGTGTCTACCGTGGGTCCTTACGCTCTGTATGGTGAGCCACTGGTAAAAGCCTGTGTTGACGCCGGCATTGACTACTGCGACCTCACCGGTGAACCACAGTGGATTAAACGTATGCTGGATAAATACGAGTCGCAGGCGGTAGAAACCGGCGCACGTATCGTTCACTGCTGTGGTTTTGATTCCATTCCATCAGATATGGGCGTGCGCCACCTGCAAGAGCTTGCTAAAGAAAAAGTCGGCCACACCGTCAGCAAAGTTGAGATGCGTGTTAAGGCGGCCAAAGGCGGGATGTCGGGCGGCACTGTCGCCAGTATGCTGCAGCTGACAAAAGAGGTAATGGCGAACCCATCACTGAAAAAAGAACTCGCCAACCCCTACTCGCTGTGTCCGCCGGATCATGGTTTCCGCGCGAAACAGCCTGATATCAAGGGTGCCTTCTTTGATCGTGCTTCGAATGCCTGGGGTATGCCTTTCATTATGGCGGCGATTAACACCCGAGTGGTTCATCGCACCAATGCGTTACTCGAAAAAGAATACGGTGAGCGCTTCCTTTATAACGAGGGCATGCTGACAGGCAAAGGCGCGAAAGGTCGTCGCATGGCCAAAGCCATGACACTCGGACTGGGTGCTTTTATCGTGGGTGCCGCCATCAAGCCAACCCGTGCTTTACTGGAAAAATTCGTTCTGCCTAAACCAGGCCAGGGACCATCTCCTAAAGAGCAGGAAAGCGGTTACTTTGATATCCGTTTCTACGGCTACGATAAAGATTACAAGCACGGCAAAGAACCCGTGATTGCTACCAAAGTGACCGGCGACAAAGATCCGGGCTACGGCTTCACCGGCAAAATGCTGGGCGAAGCGGCTGTTTGCCTGGCACTCGACTACCACAACCGTGGTAAAAAACGCTGGGGCAAAGGTGGCTTCTGGACGCCGGGTTCTCTGTTTGGTGAAGTCTTTATGGAGCGCCTTCAGAAGAACGCCAATATGACGTTTGAAGACATCACGCCGGCGGAGTCCGCCGACGAAAAAGCGGCGTAAGAATTACGCCAGAGGCCCAGAGTTTTCTATATGTCGTGCTCTGGGTCTGATTCCGGTCCATGCTCAGGATCATTCGCCGCTTCCATGGCAAAAAGTCTCAGAGCAATATCATCTCGGTTGCTCTGGAGTTCACGCAGGGCACTATCAAGCAGACTCTGATCATCGTCACCAGGACGCTCGGACGATTGGTGATCAAGTGCCATCAGAATATCCTGAAGTTGTGTTTCGATTCTGCGCAGACGTTGTTCGATACGATGTTCCTCACTGTTTCTATGTTTCATAACCTCTCCTTAGTGGGAGAATACCCAACAAGGTAATTGTTATGACTAAGAAATGAGCAACAGGTTCAGTGCTTTCAGCCTGAAACTGTCTGGAATCTAATGAGAGACTAATTGGAAACTACAGGAAATGCCAACGTACCCCAGTCTTCATGCGGGTGCTCAAGCATGATGTTCAGAACGACAGGCAAAAGTGTCATCAGCAGACTTGAGCCGGTTTCGACCTGCTCACGGTTCACACGACTGTTGAAGGTCGCGCCACCGCCAATCACCTGCTCCTGCAGTACACTGAGACGCTCAAGTGTCAGTGCCAGCAACTCGGGGACTTTCTTTCGGCTAAGACAGTTCAATGCTTCGACCGATGAGCGCTCAAAACGCTCTTTCCAATGGCTTTCTGCGGTTGGATTCACCGCAACCTGACGCTGTGCTTCCCAGAACGGGCCATACACAAACTGGTTTTTGAGCAAGGCTTTGACTGAACCAGAGTATTGGTGCCAGAGCATTTCGTAGATGGCTTGTTCTTTGTCGAGGGAGACCAACTGTTCGATCAGCTTCAGGAAGCTGCTGTTACCCGGCTGGCTTTCGTCCGTCAGGCAACAGGCACTGAGAGAAATCCACGCAGTGATGAATTGCAGGTCTGCATTGCCCTGCTGGTCCTGGGCTGCACGCCACCAGCTGATTGCGCGGTGAAGGCGCGTCGAGTGCTCTTCGTTAAACAGATCTCTCTGTGCACGCAAACGCTCGTGCAATTCATCGGGTGTCATGCAGCTTCCTTACGGGTATCAATTAATGACAGCAGTCGGAATGATCATCAAAGTCGATGGCCAGATACAGCTTCGCTTCAGGAAACGCCGTTGGGTACGCAACGTAGTAATGCGTTTCTTCGTCGACCGGCCACCAGCAGGAAGCCGCGCGAGGGACTTCACTCAGGTCGACTCGCTCAACACTGTAGGCCAGGTTGTATTGCTCGGCTTCCGGAAAGTCTTCAAGAAATTCTTTCGGTAACCCTTCAACGGCGGTATCGAGTTTGTTTTCTTCGTTTAATCCCTGAAGTTTTTTCGTCCACTCAGGGTTCTGGCTGCACTCAACCAGAAACCCAGCAAGGTAACGGCTGTGGTGTTTTTTTAAAATACGCGGTTTCATAGTGAATCCTTATTTGAATCCCTGAAGGTGACTTACCAAGGTAACGGCTGGCCATTAGAGTGCCAGAAGCTACCTGTTGTTTCGAGGGTCAGGTCGTCAATGCGTTCAGCAATACCTTCTGCGGCCTGCTCTGGCGAGATATCGCCGTTAAACCCAACCATGCGCGTCTGCACGAAGCCCGGATGAATCTGAGCGACCATTACGCCGTGCTCTTTCAGATCATTCGCGAGGCTTTTACCGATAGCATTGACCGCCGCTTTTGAAGCACGATAGCCGTAGTACGCGCCTGAGGTATTGTCCTCGATTGAACCCATGCGGCTGGTGATATTCGCAATCTTAGTACCCTCAGCCATTAACGGCAGAAGCTCACGGGTCACCATTAATGGAGCAATGGCATTCACTTCGAACTGTGCGCGAATGCGATCACTGTCGAGATCGTGCAGAGTCTCGTTAGTGAATAAGCCTGCGTTGTTGATCAGTACGTCGATGGGATCATCAAGAATCCGGTCCAGCACCATGGCAATGCCTGGTAGTTGTTCTTCATTCGTAATATCGATGTCTGACAGCACCTGATCGGCGATCTCTTCGATCTCGTCGTTGGTTTCGCGACAAACCGCTGTAACTGAGTCACCGCGCGCTTCGTAAAGCTTCGCCAATGCCAGTCCAATTCCCCGGTTCGCCCCAGTAATTACGATGTTTGCCATGATCTGCCCTTCCACAATTTGATAGACGCAAGTCTAACGATTCTGGAATCGCACGTCTTCCCTACTGATACTTTGCAAACGAAATACAGAAACCTGTATTCAGGTACAATTTAACGGCAATAAAAAAACCGCGCCGAGGCGCGGTTTTTTGAGTTACTCAGAATCTGATCCGCATCAAGCGACAGATGCCTTATATTCAGCCATCAGAGACTTAATACGCTGGCTCTGTTCGTGCAGTTGCTCTTCGAGTTCGTGGTACTGCTGACGAATCGCGTTCTTTTCCCACTTCTCTTTGAGCTGCTTGCGCGTCTCATCGAGTTTTTCGCTCTGTGCTTCTGCCCATTCATTTAGCATAGCGTGGTACTTCTCGTATTCTTTCTCGAGCAGTTCAGTCCACTTCTCAGAGTTTTCAGCTTTCGCAAGCTTCTCCTGAGCACGTTTGAATTGCATCTTCACCATGGCACGACGGATTTTGAAATCCGGAACCGTGCGCAGATTGCTGGTCAGACCCACGTATGAGCAACCTTTAATGAACCACTTGGTTGGGTCCCAGTGGAACCAGCGGATACCGTTACGGTAGTCAGTCTGGAAGATGTGGTGATAGTTGTGATACCCCTCACCATGCGTCAGGAATGCGAAGAATGCATTGTCACGCGCTGTGTTTTCATCCGTGTATGGCTGAGAGCCCCACTTGTGGGCAATCGAGTTAATGAAAAAGGTCACGTGGTGAGTCGTCACGATACGCAGGAAGCCAGCCAGAAGCAGCATGCCCCATACGTCACCGAAAATCAGGCCCAGTGCCAGTGGCACACCGATGTTCATCGCAAAAACGATAGGAACATAGTATTTGTACTGCCACATAACGATTGGATCTTTCATCAGATTCTTCACGTTGGCGAAATCAACGCGACCGCTTGGGTATTCGCGAATCATCCAGCCCATGTGAGAGAACCACAGACCACGTTTAGCAGAGTATGGGTCTTTATCTACATCATCACAGTGGCGATGGTGTACACGGTGGCCAGAACACCAGTCAAGGATGGTGTTCTCCAGCGCTGCCGCACCCCACAGCGCGTACCAGACGCGTAGAATCGGGTGAGCATCGTAAGCATTGTGAGACCACAGACGGTGGTAGCCGCCAGTAATCGCCATGCCGGTAATCCAGGTTAATGCCAGATAGGCAACCCAGGTTGAAGTTTCGTAGCCATATGTCATGCCATACCAAGGTACGAGTGTGACGGCAACGCCTGTCGTCACGATGAACATGATGGTCGCCGTCCAGTTTAAGGGGGCTTTTTCTTTTTGTACTGATTTACTCATAGACAACTCAGTTGGTTTACGTCAGTTACTCTACGCAGTGTAGCGATGGAGCATTACACTGTTGCGACATGATACCGGAATTAGTCAGTTATGGATGGCCTGAATGTGGTGTTAAGTCATTGTTTAATGTAAATATGGCGTCAGATTGGCCCACTTCAAATAACTCTTTCCATTTAATCAATAGTCCAAGGCCTGAATGCACAACAAGAGTGCCATTTGCGGACATAAAAAACCGCGCCGAAGCGCGGTTCTTTTTACGGCTACTGCTAATCAGCCACCGAAGTCATCAAGCATGATGTTCTCGGGTTCTACACCCATGTTTTCCAGCATGCTGATCACCGACTGGTTCATGATTGGCGGCCCACACATGTAGAACTCGCAATCTTCTGGTGCCGGGTGATCCTTCAGGTACTCTTCATACAGTACGTTATGGATGAAGCCGGTCAGACCTTCCCAGTTATCTTCTGGCTGAGGGTCAGACATAGCAACGTGCCATTCGAAGTTGTCGTTCTCTTCGGCAAGCTGATCGTATTCATCCTGATAGAAGAGTTCACGCAGTGAGCGTGCACCATACCAGAAGCTGATCTTACGCTTAGAGTTCAGACGCTTCAGCTGATCGAAGATGTGTGAACGCATTGGCGCCATACCAGCACCACCGCCCACGAACACCATTTCAGCGTCGGTATCTTTCGCGAAGAATTCACCGAATGGACCGTATACCGTCACTTTGTCGCCTGGCTTCAGGTTGAAGACGTAAGACGACATGATGCCCGGGTTAATGCCTTTGCTGCCCGGAGGCGGCGTAGCAATACGGATGTTGAACTTAACAACGCCCTTCTCTTCCGGATAGTTCGCCATCGAGTAAGCACGGATGGTGTCTTCTTTGTTGACCGCTTTCAGATCGAAGAAGCCGAAACGCTCCCAGTCACCGCGGTACTCTTCTTCGATGTCGAAGTCAGAGAAGTTAATCTCGTACGGAGGACACTCAAGCTGAACGTAACCGCCGGCACGGAAGTCAACGTTCTCCCCCTCAGGCAGTTCAAGCGTCAGCTCCTTAATAAAGGTCGCAACGTTCGGGTTAGATACCACAGTGGTTTCCCACTTCTTAACACCGAAGACCTCTTCAGGAACTTCCACTTCCATATCTTGCTTAACCGGTGCCTGACAAGACAGGCGCCAGCCTTCACGGGCTTCACCCTTGGTGAAGTGCGACGCTTCTGTAGGCAGCATTTCGCCACCACCAGATTTCACGATGCACTTACACTGCGCACAGGTACCGCCACCGCCACAGGCTGATGACAGGAAGATATTATTGGCTGCCAGTGTGTTCAGCAGCTTGCCACCGGCTTCTGTTTCAACGGTACGCTCACCGTTCACCAGAATTTTTACCTTACCGGAGTTAACCAACTTGCTGCGAGCACCCAGGATGATGAACACCAGTGACAATACAATCACGGTGAACATCACAACGCCGAGTATGATTTCTATATCCACAACCGACTCCTTACAGTGATACGCCAGAGAATGACATGAAGCCAAGAGACATCAGGCCAACCGTCATAAAGGTAATACCCAGACCTTCAAGGCCTGCCGGTACGTCGCTGTACTTCAGCTTCTCACGGATACCTGCCAGTGCAGTAATCGCCAGTGCCCAACCGACACCTGCGCCTACACCGTAGACCGTTGATTCACCAAAGCTGTAGTCACGCTCAACCATGAACAGAGAGGCACCGAGAATCGCACAGTTCACCGTAATCAGCGGCAGGAATACACCCAGCGCGTTGTACAGTGATGGGAAGTACTTATCGAGCACCATCTCAAGGATCTGAACCATCGCCGCGATAACGCCGATGTAGGTCAGCAGACCCAGGAAGCTGAGGTCGACCTGAGCGAACTCTTCACCGGCCCACGCCAGCGCACCTTCTTTCAGAAGGTAGGTATAGATCAGGTTGTTAACCGGTACAGTAATCGCAAGTACAACAACAACCGCGATACCGAGACCGAGAGACGTCTGAATCTTCTTCGAGATCGCGAGGAAGGTACACATCCCCAGGAAGAAGGCCAGCGCCATATTTTCAACAAAGACTGCCTTAACCAGCAGGCTGATATAGTGTTCCATCAGTGACCTCCGCTGTGTTCAGTGTTTGGCAGGATTTTGAATTCAGACTCTTCCACCTGATCTTTTTTCCAGGTACGCAGTACCCAGATGAAACCACCGATGATGAAGAAGGCTGAAGGTGGCAGCAGCAGCAGACCATTAGACTGATACCAGCCACCGTCGGTAACCAGAGGCAGAATCTCGAAGCCCAGCAGCTTACCCGCACCAAAGAGTTCACGAATTACCGCAACAGTAATCAGTACAACCGAATAACCAAGGCCGTTACCAATACCGTCGAAGAAGCTCAGAACCGGGCCATTTTTCATAGCGAAGGCTTCTGCGCGACCCATTACGATACAGTTAGTGATGATCAGACCAACGAATACCGACAGCTGCTTACTGATTTCATAAGCGAAGGCTTTCAGTACCTGGTCTACCACGATCACCAGCGAGGCAATGATGGTCATCTGCACGATAATACGGATGTTGTTCGGAATGTGATTCCGGATCAGTGCGATACCCGTGTTAGACAGCGCAGTTACCGAAGTCAGTGCCAGACACATTACCAGTGTCACTTGCAGACTTGTGGTTACCGCCAGTGCTGAACAGATACCAAGGATCTGTACGGCAATCGGGTTCTTACTGAAGAGCGGTTCAGTCAGAACAGTTTTAATCTGTGACATCTCAGGCTCCCTGTTCTTTCAGTTTGGTTAGCAGACTGCCGAAAGCACGGTCGCTTACCCAGAAACGCACGAGGCTGCTTACACCACGGCTTGTCAGAGTAGCACCAGAGAGTCCATCGACCTGATATGGGTTACCTGGCTCCGCCGGCCCCTTAACAACTTTAATGGCAACGTCGCCGCTGTCGTCGTAAACCTCTTTACCTTCCCAGATCGCTTTCCACGATGGGTTGTCGACTTCACCACCCAGACCCGGTGTTTCTGCGTGCGAGTAGAAACCCAGGCCAACGATGGTGTCCATGTCGCCTTTCAGTGCGATAAAGCCGTACAGCGTCGACCACAGACCGTAGCCGTGAATCGGAAGAATGATCTTCTCGATTTCGCCGTTGTTTTCGATCATGTAGATCTCAGCGTACTTTTCCATGCGCTTAATGCTGGCTGGATCTTCATCACCAGACAAAGGCTTGGACAGTTCAGGTGTTTTAGAAGCTTTACGCTGATCGTACTTCTGCGGATCAAGACCGGCGGCCTTGATTTCAGCCAGCTCGGCTTCCGTCGCAAAACGACCTTCTTCAAGATTCACGATACGGGTCGTGATTTTCTTGAACTGCTCTTCAACGCTAACGCCTGGCTGTAACATACCTGCAGCTGCCAGAACGTTTTTCTTTTTGTCTTCAACTTTGTTAGCAACCTGCAGTGGTTTCAGTGAAACCGCCGCACCTGCAACAATGATTGCACACACCAGACACAGCAGAACTGCAACGATGAGTGTCTTCTGGATGCTGTCGTTATTAGCTGACACGTGCCACCCTCCGTTTAACGTTTGCCTGAACCACGAAATGGTCAATCAGTGGTGAGAACAGGTTAGCGAACAGAATCGCCAGCATCATGCCCTCTGGGTACGCCGGGTTAATCACACGGATCATCACTACCATCACACCGATCAGTGCACCGAAGTACCACTTACCTTTGTTGGTCATTGAGGCAGATACCGGGTCGGTTGCCATAAAGAACATACCAAACGCGAAACCACCAACAACCAGATGCCAGTACCAAGGCATCGCAAACAGTGGGTTAGTGTCAGAACCAACTGCGTTCAGCAGCAGGGTCATCGCCACCATACCGATCATGACACCGGCAACAATACGCCATGCAGCAATGTTCATTACCAGCAGCACTGCACCACCAATCATAATGGCCAGGGTACTTACTTCGCCCATGGAGCCTGGTACGAAACCAAGGAAAGCGTCCATCCAGGTGATACCGGACTCAACCACTTTCTCAACACCGCCTTCAGCTGCCAGGCCAAGCGCCGTCGCACCTGTATAGCCATCAGCTGCAGTCCAGACTGCGTTCCCCGACATGTTTGCCGGATAAGCAAAGAACAGGAAAGCACGACCCGTCAGTGCTGGGTTCAGGAAGTTTTTACCTGTACCACCGAAGATCTCTTTACCGATCACAACACCGAAGGAAATACCCAGAGCAACCTGCCAAAGCGGGATCGTTGGCGGTAAGGTCAGAGCAAACAGCACCGAGGTTACGAAGAAGCCTTCGTTCACTTCGTGTTTACGGATAGTCGCGAACAGGACTTCCCAGAAGCCACCGACGATAAAGGTAACGGCATAAACCGGCAGGAAGTAAGCCGCACCGAAGACCATATTATCCCAGAGGCTGGAAGCGTCATGCGCTCCACCGCCAAGCATAGCGATGAGCATTTCACGCCAGCCTTCAAGCGGCGTTCCAGCACCGGCTGCGATGGCGTCGTTCGCCTGCAGGCCAATGTTGTACATACCGAAGAACATCGCCGGGAAGGTACATACCCAAACGGTAATCATGATGCGCTTAAGGTCGATACCATCACGCACATGAGCAGTGTTATTGGTCACGCTTGGAGGCGAATACAGACCTGTATCAATTGCCTCATAAAGCGGATACATCTTCTCAAGCTTGCCACCTTTCAAAAAGTGAGGCTCGAGGCTGTCGAGCATACTACGCAGGCCCATAATTAACCCTCCGCTTCAATTCTGGTGAGGTTCTTACGCAGAATTGGACCGTATTCGTACTTACCTGGGCAGACGAAACTGCACAGTGCGAGGTCCTCTTCATCCAGCTCCAGTGCACCCAGAGCAATGGCACTTTCCATGTCCTCAACGATCAGCGCGCGCAGCAGCTGAGTTGGCAGAACATCAAGTGGCATAATGCGTTCGTACGTACCGATCGGCACCATAGCCCGCTCAGAGCCATTCGTGGTCGTGGTGAAGTCGAACATCTTCTTCATCAGCTTGGTAACGTAGATCGGCATCGCAGAGAAGCGATCAAAACCTGGACGTAGATAGTGCAGCATCGGACGCTCACGGCCCTCTTCCAGCACGGATACCTGGGTGTGATAACGACCAAGGAAGGCAAGATCACCGGCAGCGTTGCGGCCACCGAATACAGAACCAGAAATAATACGGTTCTCGCCGTCTTTCAGCTCACCCTTAGTCAGCTCGGCAAGAGAAGCACCAACCTGAGTGCGAACCAGACGCGGGTTCTTCACCTGAGGGCCAGCCAACGCAATAACGCAATCCGTATTCAGCTTACCCGTAGTAAACAACTTACCGATCGCAATCACGTCCTGGTAGCCAATGCTCCAGACGGTACGGCTTTCACTCACTGGATGCAGAAAATGAACATGCGTACCCGTCAGGCCCGCTGGGTGCGGACCACCAAATTCTTCAGCCTGCTCAACACCCGCGCTTGGTACAGACGCGCCCGGTGCTTTACACACGTAGGTTTTACCATCAGTGAGGCGACTGATGATCGTAACACCTTGCTTGTAGGCTTCGGCATCGGCACTGATCACAACCTGAGGATCAGCGGCCAGAGGATTCGTATCCATCGCATTGATAAAGATGGCCTCTGGGCGGCTACCCAGTTCTGGCACCTTAGAGAAAGGACGGGTACGCAACGTGGTCCACAGACCCGATGCCACCAGATTCTTCTCGATGTCGCCTGCACTCAGAGTCGCAAGCTTGTCAGCTGGATAACTGTCGAAGGTTTCTTCGTCGTCGCCATCAATCTCTATAACGACGGAGAGGAGTACACGGCGTTCGCCGCGGTTGATAGCTTTTACCACACCAGAGGCCGGGGCGACGTACTGAACGCCATCGGTCTTCTTGTCAGTAAATACCACCTGGCCTTTCTTGACTCGATCACCTTCCTGAACAGCCATCGTTGGCTTCATACCAACGAAGTCCGGACCGACTACGGCTACCTGAGTAACCTTAGGACCGTCCGAAATTTTCTGTTCAGGGCTACCGGTGATTGGTAAGTCGAGACCTTTTTTAATGTTGATCATATGCCTCGCCTAATCACGTTTGGATTCTGTCTTCCTCAGGCGTACAGAAGTACACTTTGAGGTATCGGGTACCACAAAGCGTAGATTCACGCACGGACCTGTGCGGAGACTACCCATTTCCCAAGTAAAAAATCGCGCTAAGTATAATGACGCAACTGACTTTTATCCACTGACGTTAAGGTCAATCTCACACTAATGGATAATGCCGGCCACGTCTGTACTGGATTTGTATAAATTCTAGACAAAAAAAAGCCGCTGTCAGACGACAACGGCTTTTTTATGTTCCGGCTTAACCGCGAGACGGGTAAGTCGGGTACTCAACGCCGCATACCTGCTGCGCGATACGAACCACCTGACGGCTGTAGCCGTACTCGTTATCGTACCAAACGTAAAGGTTTACACGGTTGCCGTTAACAATGGTCGCTTTGGCATCAACAATGCCCGCGTGGCTGTTGCCAACGAAGTCAGTTGATACAACTTCTGGAGAGTTAACCCAATCAATCTGCTTCTGTACAGCTGAGTGCAGAGCCTGATCACGCAGGAAGTCGTTAACTTCTTCAGCGCTGGTTTCTTTCTTCAGGTTCAGAGACAGGATCGCCATAGAAACGTTTGGCGTTGGTACACGGATCGCGTTACCGCTCAGCAGACCTTTCAGTTCTGGCAGTGCTTTCGCTACTGCGCTCGCTGCGCCTGTTTCAGTGATTACCATGTTCAGCGGAGCAGAACGGCCACGACGGTCACCTTTGTGGTAGTTGTCGATCAGGTTCTGGTCGTTGGTGTAGGAGTGAACAGTTTCAACGTGACCGTTCTCGATGCCGTACTGATCGTTCATCACTTTCAGTACAGGCGTAATCGCGTTGGTAGTACATGATGCTGCAGACAGGATCTTGTCAGATGCATCGATGTCTTTATTGTTGATACCGTAAACGATGTTTTTCAGGTCGCCTTTGCCCGGAGCAGTCAGCAGTACCCGCGCGGTGCCTTTTGCTTCAAGGTGTTGAGCAAGGCCAGCTTCGTCACGCCATACACCAGTGTTATCGATAACCAAAGCGTTCTCGATACCGAATTCGGTGTAATCAATCTCAGCCGGGCTGTTGGCGTAGATGATTTTGATGTAAGTGCCGTTCGCAATGATGGCTTCGTTTTCGTGGTCGATGCTGATAGAACCACGGAAAGTACCGTGTACAGAATCACGACGCAGCAGTGACGCACGCTTAACCAGGTCATCACCTTTACCACGACGAACAACGATAGCGCGCAGACGCAGACCGTTACCGCCACCTTCTTTCTCGATCAGGATACGAGCCAGCAGACGACCGATACGACCGAAACCGTACAGAACAACGTCACGGTTCTCGCTGTCACCCGCTTCGCCGTTCAGGCTAGCCAGTTCTTCAGCCAGGAATTCTTTAACGTCTTTGCCGTTACCTTCGGTGCGATATTTAACCGCCAGCTTACCCAGGTCGATGTGTGCCTGAGCAACGTCCATCTCGGTCAGAGCCTGCAGCAGAGGATAGGTATCCTGAACTGACAGTTCTTCGTTTTCCATGTGACGGACAAAACGGTGCGCTTTCAGGAGCTCAATGACTGAGCGATTAATGACCGGACGGCCGTAGATAGAAGAAACGATGCTTTTCTGGCGGTACAGGGTACCAATCAGAGGAATCATTGACTCGGCGATGGCTTCACGGTCCATCCAGTCCTGTAAACAGGCGTCGCGCTGGTCTTTGCTCACGGGGTCACCTTACAAAGAAGTTAATTTAAGAGGAAAAATCGGGGCGGTATTATGCCGATTTTCGAGGCCGCCGACAAATCTTTCGCAGGCGCCGTGCCGTCGCGATTTCGTTCGGTTAACAGTGCCCGGTGCTTTGGGTAAACTAGCCGACCTTATTTGCATCGATCACACCGCTCAGGAGCGCGAATGTCCAGCCCTTTACACCCTGAACTCCCCCAACGTGCAGGTGAACGCCGTTTCTGGGGCCAGCTGACGGGTTCTACCCAGGCCATGGCACTGGCCAGTGCTGCGACTGAACACACGGGGCTGACATTGGTTGTCACCACGGATACCAGCTCGGCGCTGCGCCTCGAAGAAGAGATCCGCTACTTCGCGCCGGATCTTGAGGTCATGCACTTCCCGGACTGGGAGATTCTGGCGTACGACATCTTCTCGCCCCACCAGGACATCATTTCCCAGCGTATTGCGACTCTGAGCCAGCTACATGATGTCCGCAAGGGTGTGCTGATCATTCCGGTTTCAACCCTGCAGCAGCGACTTCCACCTGCAAGTTTCTATCAGGGCCAGACTTTTGTTCTGGATATCGGCAGTACTTTTGATGTCGACAACACCAGACGTCAACTTGAGAACGCCGGCTATCATTGCGTTGATACCGTGTACGAACACGGTGAATACGCAGTGCGCGGCTCAATCATCGACATATTCCCTATGGGGCAGCCACTGCCGTTCCGCATAGAGCTGTTCGACGACGAAATTGAATCACTACGTACCTTCGACCCAGACAACCAGCGCACGCTGGATAAAATTGAGCAGGTCAGGATTTTACCAGCGCGTGAATTCCCGTTAGATACAACGGCCATCCGCACTTTTAAGGCACGCTGGTTCGACTTCTTCGAACAGGACCCGAAAGCCTGTAGTGTGTATACCGATGTTGCTCAGGGCATTGCTCCGGCAGGTGTTGAATACTATCTGCCACTGTTCTTCAGTGATGATCTCGGCAACCTGTTTGAACACCTGCCAGCCAATACGCTGGTCATCCATGATGCGGGGATCGAAGACGCAGCCAAACATTTTCGTGACGATGTTGAGACCCGCTACGAAAGTCGTCGCTACGATATTCAGCGCCCTATCGTGCCACCGGCGCAGCTGTTTCTGGCGCACGACGAGTTATTCAGCGCGCTGAACAACTACCCTCGTGTTCAATTGCACGACAAAGAGCTTCCGGAGCGCGCGGGTGGCGTGGCGTTTGAAACTCAGCCTCTTCCTGATCTCACCGTCGATTCACGACTGGATCAACCACTACAGCGCTTGCAGGCCTGGCTGGCAGACGCCGACGGTCAGGTCTTCTTCTGCGCTGAGTCCGCCGGTCGCCGTGAGGCCCTGAAAGAGTTACTGCAACGCATTAAAGTCCTGCCGGATGAGTTTGAACGCTGGCCCGATGCGCTGGTGTCGGAGAAGCGCATCCTGATGCTGACAGGCCCGCTGGAGGCCGGTGCATCGATGACCGATAGCGGTCGACAGATTCACCTGATCACTGAGAACGAATTATTCGGTCAGCGCATCCGCCAGACCCGCCGTCGTCAGAAGCAGAAAACTGACAGCGACATGGTGATCCGCGATCTGTCAGAGCTGAAGGAAGGCTCTCCGGTGGTTCACCTCGATCATGGTGTCGGGCGCTACACGGGGCTTCAGACACTGGATGCAGGCGGCCAGGTGAATGAGTTCGTTGTGCTGGAATACTCTGGTAACGACAAGCTCTACGTACCGGTATCAAGCCTGCACCTGATTTCCCGTTACGGTGGTGGCGCCGAAGAAACCGCGCCAATGAACAAACTCGGCACCGATAAGTGGTCAGCCGCGAAGCGTAAAGCCGCTGAGAAAATTCGGGACACCGCCGCAGAATTGCTTGATATCTACGCCCGCCGACAGGCACGTAAAGGCTTTGCTTTTGATGAGCCAGATACCGATTACGAGCGTTTTGCAGCAGGCTTCCCTTACGAAGAAACACCGGATCAGCAAGCAGCCATCGAAGCTGTGATTGGTGATATGTGCTCACCGCGCCCAATGGACCGTCTGGTGTGTGGTGATGTTGGCTTTGGTAAAACCGAAGTTGCCATGCGCGCCGCTTTCATGGCCGTTCAGAGTGGTAAACAGGTCGCCGTACTCGTACCGACTACCCTGCTCGCACAACAGCATTATCAGAACTTTGCCGACCGCTTTGCCGAGTGGCCGGTCAAAGTCGATGTGCTGTCGCGTTTCAAATCAGCAAAAGAAACTCAGGCTGCATTGGACCGTATGCTGGAAGGCAAAACAGACATCGTCGTTGGCACGCACAAGCTGCTGCAGAAAGACGTGAAATTTGACCATCTTGGTCTGCTGATCATCGACGAAGAACACCGGTTTGGTGTCGCTCAGAAAGAGAAAATCAAAGCTTTAAGGGCAGAGGTCGATATTCTCACCTTAACGGCCACGCCGATTCCACGAACGCTGAATATGGCAATGGCGAGCATCCGGGATCTGTCGATTATCGCGACGCCACCGGCCAAGCGCTTAAGTGTAAAAACCTTTATCCGCCAGCAGGACGATACTGTCACCAAAGAAGCGGTTCTGCGGGAAATTCTGCGTGGTGGTCAGGTGTATTACCTGCACAACGAAGTGAAGAGCATTGAGAAGACCGCGCGTGAATTGAGCGAAGCCATTCCTGAGGCGCGTATCGGTGTGGCCCACGGACAGATGTCAGAGCGCGAACTGGAAAGCGTGATGAGCGACTTCTACCACAAGCGCTTCAACATGCTGGTGTGTACCACCATCATCGAAACAGGTATCGATATCCCATCGGCAAACACCATCATTATTGAGCGTGCTGATAAGTTTGGTCTGGCGCAGCTTCATCAGCTCCGGGGCCGCGTCGGTCGCTCGCATCACCAGGCGTATGCGTATCTGCTGACACCACCACCGAAGCAGCTCACCAAAGATGCAGAAAAGCGTCTGGATGCTATCGGTGCCTCCCAGGACCTGGGAGCGGGCTTTATGCTTGCGACGCACGACCTTGAGATTCGTGGCGCTGGTGAACTGTTAGGCGATGAACAGTCGGGTCAGATTGAAACGATTGGTTTCACCCTCTATATGGAAATGCTTGAGCAGGCCGTTAATGCGATTCGCGCCGGTAAAGAGCCTTCAGTTGACCTTGCCGCAACGCACGGTGCCGATGTAAACCTGCATATTCCAGCCTTGATTCCGGATGACTACCTGCCAGACGTGAACAGCCGCCTGACGCTCTACAAGCGCATTGCCAGCGCCAAAGACGATCACCAGCTGAAAGAGCTTCAGGTAGAAATGATCGACCGCTTCGGCCTGTTACCTGAACAGGTTAAGAACCTTTTCCGTATTGCGTCACTCAAATTCAAACTGCAACCGCTGGGTATCGCCCGACTCGATGCCAACGACAGTACGGGCAAAATTGAATTCAGCCGTGATACCGAGATAAATCCATTCACTCTGATCAAGCTGGTGCAGACGCGACCGGATGCCTATAAACTGGACGACGGAAACTCGCTGCGTTTCTACGCGAACATGGAAACACTCGACCAGCGTTTCCGCACTATTGATCAACTTCTGACAGATTTACAGAAGGACCCGAATTCGTGAAGACCCTTTCCGCCCTGCTCTCTGCGGGCCTGACACTGAGCATGCTGCCCAGCGTTGTAAACGCGACAGAACATTATCGTGTCGAAGTTATGCTGTTCACTTATCTGGACGAAAACAGTGCCCGCGAGGAACACTGGCCACTCCTTAAGGAGCGCGCAGAGGCGGAAGAAGCTGCAATTGCGGCGGCATTAGAAGAAGACACTTCAGCGATGGCCGAATCAGAGCCAGGCATTGTGAAGTCAGAGGAAGGTATGGCGGGCGACGCCAATCCAGGTGTTCTGCAGGTATCCGCTGAAGAATCGTCAGAGCTTAACAGCGACGCTTCAGACGAGATGAACTCCGCCGAAGAAGATACTGACAGCACGCCTCCGGTAACGCTGCTCGACGACCTCGAATTCGCCAACGCCGTTAATCGCTTTGGCTACCGCAGCGATATGAAAGTCGTGTGGCACCAGGCCTGGATCGAAGAACTTCAGGATTCAGCCAACGCCTACGATCACGAAGTAACCGCCAGTTACGAAGAAGAGAACTTCCGCATCGATATCAGCGGTAGCTTCAACCTGTACCGTAGCCGCTACATTCATATCCGCCCGGATCTTGAAGTAGACCAGCTGATCTTCACCATTCCGGCTGATGCACCACTGTCTGGCGAGACTACTGAAAATACCGAAGAAGGCGCCATGACCATGGCCGTCACCTCTGACACCATATCTGACAACATAGGTAACTCAGACGCCCTTCCCGGGGTTGAAGGTCAGATGACGATCCTTCCCCCGGATCAAGGGATCACCAATGAGCCTGTGGCTGAACCTGAGCCAGAATGGATTCCGCTGCGCGCAGCAAAAATCGAGCGTAGCCGCCGCATGCGCAGCGGTGAGGTCCACTACCTTGATCACCCCCTTCTAGGTATGGTCGTCAAGGTAACGCCTTATGAGGTGCCAGAAGAGGCCTCAGAAGAAGCCCCAGAGAGCGAAGCTTCAGATCAGGGATAATGAAGCTGCGATAATATCGCGGACTTCACTCATTCCTGAGTCGATCACGGCGCGTATCTCATCCATGGTAATCAGGTCGTCGCTCTTTCCGGCGGCCGGATTCACGACAAGACAGATACTCGCGTAAGGAATACCCAGCTCTCTCGCCAGGGCTGCTTCAGGCATGCCCGTCATACCGACCAGATCACAACCGTCTTTATCGAGACGATTAATCTCAGCGATAGTTTCTAATCTTGGCCCCTGTGTCGCCGCATAGACCCCGAAATCAAGCGCGTCGACTGAACATTCTGATGACGCTTTAACAAGCGCCTGGCGCAACGTCTCATCGTACGGATGCGTGAGATCAATATGCTCAAGCGGACGGTACTCACCATCAAAAAAAGTACTTTCGCGGCCCCAGGTGTAATCAACCACCTGATGAGGAATCACAATTTTGCCTGAACCCATGTCCGGGTGAATACCGCCCACAGCATTCACAGCAATGATATGAGTAACACCCTGCGCCTCTAATGCCAGCAGGTTAGCGCGGTAGTTAATCTTATGTGGTGGGACTTTGTGAGGATGCCCATGCCGCGCTAGAAACACAACCTCCTGCTCTCGCCAGCGCCCGACTGACAGCGGTGAAGATGGCTGTCCAAGGTCAGTCGTTACAGCCAATGTCTGGCTGATCTCCGGCCCATCAAGCTCGGTTAAGCCGGTGCCGCCAATAACAGCGATTTTACGAGAAGTTGCACTCACAGGTTGTCGTCTCTGATCAGTTGATACGAGCCCAGTATTTTACGGGCCTCGGCCATGCCCTTTTCATCAAGGGCATTAGCCTTGCTATCGGGTTTTAGTGATTCAAGCTTTAAAGCGCCAGTGCCTGCACGGTACAAATCGGCAACGGCACTGACGACATCTTTGGCGGCCTGTCGGTTATTGCAGACCACCAGTGCGTTGGCTCCCGCCTGAGCCGCAGCGATCGACCGCTGATAAAAGTCGCCGCCACTGGCAGCGCCTTCCATGGACAGGTCATCGCTGAAAATGATGCCGCTGAAGCCGAGCTGCTTACGCAGAATATCCTGCAACCAGACAGAAGAAAAACCGGCGGTATGGTTTGCATCAATGGCAGGATAGACGACGTGAGCAGGCATAATGCCCTGTATCACGCCTTCGCTGATCAGCGTTTTAAAAGGTACCGACTCGGCTTCTAAGGCTTCGGCATCGCGCGGGTCGACCGGTAACTCCAGATGTGAGTCCGCTTCAACGGCACCATGCCCCGGAAAGTGTTTACCAACGGACATCATGCCCGCAGAAGAAAGTCCTTCGCACCAGGCTCTGGCCAATGACGTCACCGTGTCTGCGCTGTGACCAAAGGCACGATCACCAATCACCCGAGAAAGATCTCGCTCAATATCCAGAACCGGGGCAAACGTCAGATCAACACCATGCGCGATTAACTCAGTAGCCAGAAGTTGGCCACCCAAACGGGCGAGCTCAAGCGCTTTTTCAGGTGATTCCACAAAAATGGCTTCATAGCGCATCATCGGCTCAAACAGCGTAAAGCCGGAGCGAAAGCGCTGCACACGACCACCTTCCTGATCTACGGTGAGCAGGAGGTCGGGTCTCAACGCGTTTAATTCTCCCGTCAGAGCTTTCAGCTGCTGAGGAGATTCGTAATTGCGCGCGAAAAAAATAAGCCCGGCGATTTCAGGCTGAGTTAAGAAATCACGATCCTCATCCGTCAACGCCGTTCCTTCAATATCGGTAATCACGCCGACGGCCTGTGCTAACGCATCCGACACAGCGTATGAATCAGTGGAAGAAACTGAAGACTCGGTCATCGTCATCTCACAAATTGATGCAGGAAATTCGCTGAAAACTTGCCGCCTGAATCCACACCCGGGTACCGGCCTGAATCCGTTCAGCAAGGTCAATCACATCGCTGTTACGCATGCGAATACAACCATGAGACAAGGGTTTCCCCATAGGTTCAGTATCCGGTGTGCCGTGGATATAGATAAAACGACGCTGGGAGTCGACGTTGCCAAAGCGGTTGAGCCCACTCTCCAGGCCCTGTAACCAGAGGATGCGGGAAAGTATCCAGTCCCGGTCCGGATGCTCTTCGGAAAGCTCTGAAGAATAGATTTCACCCGTTGGACGACGCCCACGGAATACGGCGTTTTCCGGCTGATCACGGCCAATAACAGCACAGATACGATGCCAGCCTCTCGGCGTGCAGCCGCTGCCTTCTTCTTCACCTATGCCATTCAATGCCGTTGACACTGAATATTCAGTAATGCCATCGCGCTCAGTCAGCCGCAAGAGTTGATCCTCGACTGAGATCTCAATAAACGGAAGATCTGACATCTACTGACGCGTTCCTTAGTTACCCGCAGGTGACTTCAGCCCGCTGGCGAGGAACGGCAGCAACTGATCGATAACATCCGGCGTGGCGGTGGGTTTACCGAAATCATGCTCCGCCATCGCGGTCAGAGAATCAACCCCGTTCAGTGTGAACATAGTCGCACCCAGCATGAAATGAACCCGCCAGAAGCGGTCTTCGTCGGAGAGCTCCGGCGTCGCCCGGGTAAGAAGATCCGAATAGCGGCGAAATACATGACCATACTCCACGCGCAGAAAACGACGTACATGGCCCTGACCCTGACTGTAGGCAAGCCCCAATAAACGCATAAAGATACGCAGACGTTCAGGCCGGTCTGCCCCCGAACGTAATGCGGTGTCAGATAAGAGCCGCAATAAAGACATCAGGTCAGCAGGTTGTTCGCCCTGCTCTGCATCGCAGGTATTGAGCGCCTTATCGAGTTCAGCGACAAAGGGCGTCAGAAAGCGGGCAAATACAGCCTGTATCAGAGACTTTTTAGAGCCAAAGTGATAATTCACGGCAGCCAGATTCACATCAGCCTTAGTCGTAATATTACGCAACGAAGTCTCCGCGAAACCCCGTTCTGAAAACAACTCTTCTGCAGCATCGAGAATGCTGCGCGCGGTATCTTTCTGCGCCATAGTGCCTTATCCAACTAACAAGTGTTTCAAACATACGTTTAAAACACTTAACACGCAACAATTGCAGCAATTCGGGGAAAATTCCGTCAGATCTAAAATTAGACGGCACTGGGTATTTACACAGTAAAAGGTACTGTATATATTTACACACACTGTATAAATCAACAGACTGGATAAATGTCATGGAAAAGCTCACGGCTCGCCAGCAGGAAGTTCTTGACCTGATTCGCTCAGCCATTGATGAAACAGGCTACCCGCCGACGAGAGCAGAAATTGCCGCAGAACTTGGCTTCCGCTCACCGAATGCAGCAGAAGAACACCTGAAAGCACTGGCACGAAAAGGTGCCATTGAGATGATGCCAGGTGCCAGCCGTGGCATTCGCATCGTAGGTGAAGACTCTCCGGGGCTGCCGGTAATCGGTCGCGTTGCAGCCGGTGAACCTATCCTGGCTCAGGAGCATATTGAAGATTACTGCGAAATTCCGCCGTCGTTCTTTAAGCCGGAAGCGAACTTCCTGCTCGAGGTGCATGGCGACAGCATGATCGACATCGGCATCATGGATGGCGATTACATCGCAGTGCATAAAGCAGAGACCGCACGCAATGGTGACATCGTGGTTGCCCGCGTCGGTGAAGAAGTAACCGTTAAGCGATACCACAAGAGCCGCAATCAGGTAACTCTGTTTGCTGAGAACGAAAATTACGCCCCGATTGAGGTCAACCTGAAAGAGCAGGAATTTGCGATTGAAGGTAAATACGTAGGTGTTATTCGTCGCCAGTAACGCGACCGACCAGAGTAACAGGTAAACGGTACACGACAGGAGAGATTGTTATGCGTCAGTTATCTTTCGAAGTATGTCCAGAAGCAGCACCACTCAGCTCTGCGGCACCCGTCAGAAGCGTGCCTAAAGGCAGTATGACGGAAGTCATTGTGTCTGAAGGCAGTGCATTACAACCCTTCCAGCTGTTGCCTGTGCTGGCTCTGTGCAGCGACCAGAAACGTTGGTTGATGTGGCTGAGCCCAAGCCAGAATCTGAACAAACAATGGCTGGCAAAAGCGGGCATCAGCGACTCTCCGGTACTTCACCTGAATACTCAAGTCGCTACTCAGTTTGACTTGTGTATCAAGGCGCTGAGATCAGGTAAAAGCCATTTGATTGTTGAGTGGTCAGGCGAACTCGCGGCAGATACCCGTCAACTGCTACGCCGTGTCGCAGAAGAAAACGGATCACACCTGTTCATTGTGCGTGGAGAATAAGACACTACCAGCCGGAGCTGGTAGTTGATCCGCCCGAATTACTGAGCAGTAGTAGCGGCAGGAACGTGCACAACGGCACCTTTTTCGTGCAACTCAACAACACGATCCAGTCGCTCAAGGGCTTTTTCCAGCGCGTCCTGGTTGTTCTCCATCGCTTTAATGGCATCTTTTGTTTCTTCGAGCGCGGTGCGCGTCTGCTCACGGGCTTCAGTGTATGCCTGAACGAGTTCAGAACTTTCTGGCTCATCGCTGCACGCGGTGATCAGTGAAGCGGAAAGTACTACAGTCGAGAGTGCTACTAGCTTTTTCATTCTCATCCTCAGAAGTCAATTTTCACAAGTACACCCGTTAACAGGGCTTTAGTTAGGATACTGAAATTCAAAAAAAAATCCGGTATCAGTTGCCCGATACCGGATTTTTTTATGAATTTGTCTGCCAGGGACAAATCAATGCAGGTGCTGACTGCTCTGCGGCACCTCAAAGTCGTCACTCTCGACTTCCATCCCAGACAGATCGCCCACGAGGCGCACGCCAGCCTCGAGCATTACTCTGGCCACATCCATATGGTGCTCCTGGAGACTTGCTTTCGCATCTTCAGAGAAACAGATACGAACCAGCGCATCGCTGTCCTGTTCGTCGGCACGACGCAGGGCAATGTCACCATTGGATAACTCTACAATTTCGAAAAAACCAGCCATAAGTGCCTCTTCGTTTCTGAGCGCGGATGATAACACAGGGGGGTGACGCTTTATACGAGAGTCACTGGGAGAATCAGCTTTCCTGCCGATTCTCACGCTGACTATCGATCAGGTCAGACAGATGCTGCCACCAGGACTGTGGCTGTATGTCATCGCTCTGTGCAACGGCAATGACGTTGACCGCACCCGCTGCCTGCGGGTTTCCAGCCGGGCCCGGACGCCAACGCGTTTCTGCCTCACGCAGAAATGCACTCAACCATGAGTAAGGGTCCTCGGCCAGAATCCGAATCTCGGTCATTTCACCGGTCACCAGAGGTGTCTTGTTCAGAAGATCTGAAAATGAACTGACTTCGCCGCGGTAAGTAGCAAGCGTCGCCAGCTCATTCAGATACGAAATAAAGGCATCCTGCATAAGGTACAGGCCTGAGGTCTCAAGCCCTTCAGCAAGTGCCGGGTTACCGGTTTCGCGACGCGCCTGCTCCAACAGCAATCGTGCCTGATAGAGTTTCTGGTTGGTGAAGCTCAGCCACTGACTCATCAGAAGTTCAGCTTCAGGCCGAGGTGCAGACCATCGCCGATCTTATGACGACCGCTCTGATCATCAAAAGAAACCGAGGTCATGCGGAAGCCTGTGTAAAGGTGGGCCGTCGGCAGAATATTAAAGTGCAGACGCAGATCTGCATCGACAAAGTTATTCACGTCACTGAATGACACAACCGGCGGCGCGTAGTACACATGACCACTCACACCAAAGTTACGGTTGAACGGGAAGTTGTAACGGGCAAAGCCGCCTACACCAATGGCGGCTCCGTCATTGTCATCAGTGAATATGCCGTAAGCATTGGCGCCAACACCGATATACAGGTCTGAATTCGGATTACGGACATCCACCACATGAACGCCCCCCGAGATGATGTCGCCCTGGTCACTCTCGTGCAGAGCCGCCAGGTTCAGGTGCATACCGGTATCCATGCGGGTGGCATCCCAGCCAACGCGAGCAGTAGTGTCCGCCAGGCTGATATCTAAAGATCCCCCAGCCATCGCAGAAGTAGAAATTGCAGCGACTGACGCTATAGCAGCCAGAGAAATGCGACGGGCCAACGTAAGTGTGTTCATCGTGGTACGGCGTCCTGTTTTTAGTAATAGATGTTCAGTAATAGAATTCTTATCGGTCTATGATACCAGCGTGTCTGTCGTTGGGAAAAGTACGCCAGAGACAGGCATGGTGACCTAGGTGTTGAGGAGTGTACGGGAGTGTCAGGAAAAATGCTCACACACCAGAAGCGCATGAGCATTTTGTTAAGGCAAGGCTTACTTCATCAGATCAAGCAGCAGCTTGTTCAGGCGGGTAACGTACTGAGCGGGTTGCTTCAGTTGACTGCCCTCTGCAAGCTGGGCCTGCGCGTGAATGACCTGTGCCAGTTCGGCGAAGCGATCTTCGTCCGCTTCCTGATCAAGGCGCTCAATCAATGGATGTGACGGGTTCACTTCGAGTGCAACTTCAGGCTCTGGCACCTTCTGACCAGCAGCTTCCATCAGGCGACGCATATGACCACCCATGTCGTACTGGCCAACCACGAGGCATGCGGGAGAATCTGACAAGCGCGAGCTGACACGGACTTCTTTAACGTCGTCTTTCAGCGCTGCTTCCAGACGCTCAATGAGTGCTTTGTGCGACTCTTCGAGTTGCTTCTGCTCTTCCTTTTCGGACTCGTCAGCCAGCTCATCAAGATCCAGCTCGCCCTTGGTAACATCCTGGAATGCTTTGCCATCAAAGTCACTCAGGTGGCCGACCATCCACTCATCAACGCGATCTGTCAGCAGCAGTACCTCAATACCTTTTTTACGGAAGTATTCGAGGTGCGGGCTGGCTGCAACAGCGTCGTGATTTTCGCCAGTGATGTAGTAAATTTTCTTCTGACCTTCGCGCATGCGAGCAATGTAGTCAGCAAGAGAAACGGTCTGCTCCGTGCCTTCGCTCTGAGTAGTCGCGAAGCGGAAAAGACCTGCCACTTTTTCACGGTTGGCGAAATCTTCAGCTGGGCCTTCTTTCAGAACTTCACCGAACTGATTCCAGAAGGTCTGGTACTTCTCAGCGTCTTTTTTCGACATTTTTTCGAGTGTATCCAGCACTCGCTTCACCAGTGCTGAACGCAGGCTATCGACTTGCTTATCCTGCTGCAGGATTTCACGAGAGACGTTCAGAGACAGGTCGTTGGAGTCCAGAACACCTTTAACAAAGCGGAGATACGCGGGCAGGAACTGCTCGGCGTCATCCATAATAAAGACGCGCTGAACGTACAGTTTAACGCCACGGCTGGCTTCGCGGTTCCACATATCGAACGGCGCCTGCGCCGGAATATACAGCAGGCTGGTGTAGTTCAGCTTGCCTTCGACCGTGTTATGCATCCATGTCAGTGGTTCGTTCCAGTCGTGGGAAACGTGCTTATAAAACTCTTTATAATCTTCGTCGCTGATGTCGCTCTTAGCGCGGGTCCACATCGCCTGCGCCTGGTTCACAGCTTCTGGAGCGGAGGCATCTTCACCTTCGCCGTCGTCATCATTGCTGTCCTGCTGTACAAATACAGGGATCGCAATGTGATCCGAATATTTCTTGATCAGGTTCTGCAGGCGGAAGCTGTCAGCAAACTCTTCCTCGCCCTCTTTCAGATGCAGGGTGATGCTTGTACCGCGGCCAGTTTTCTCGATCTGCTCAAGGCTGAATTCGCCCTCGCCTTCGGATTCCCAACGCGTGCCCTGCTCTGCGCTCTCACCGGCACGACGAGTTTCAACGATCACCTTGTCAGCAACAATAAAGGCCGAGTAGAAACCCACACCGAACTGACCAATTAATTGCGAGTCTTTCTGCTGATCGCCGCTCAGTTGGCTCAGAAATTCAGCAGTCCCTGATTTGGCGATGGTACCCAGATGATTCACAACATCATCACGGGTCATACCGATACCATTATCGGCAATGGTCAGGGTTTTCGCGTCTTTATCAAACGTGATGTCGACTTTCAGGTCTGACTCTGATTCGTACAGGTCATTGTTTGTTAACGCCTGGAAACGCAACTTGTCACAGGCATCCGATGCGTTGGATACCAGCTCACGCAGGAAAATTTCTTTGTTGGAGTACAAAGAGTGAATCATCAGGTGCAGAAGCTGCTTAACCTCTGTCTTAAATCCCAGTGTTTCTTTACTTGCGGCAGTCATTCATCTCTCCTTTCAGACGTGTCAGCCCTTTTACTGTGATCACCGATGGCCAGCCACCCATTGCTGACTGGCCATCGACTATGTACTGATGACCTATTTTGGGGCTGGCGAAAACATTTCAAGGGCTGCGCGAAGGTCGGCGATGTTACTGCGTATGAGAGGCTCGTCAGCTGGGCTTCCGGCGATGCATGTCACTACGGCCAGAGAACCCACACCCGACTCTGCAACAAGGCGGGCGTTTTCGGGAACAATGCCGCCGATACAGGTCTGAGGCCAAGTATGATACCGCTTACTCCAGGCGGTCAGACAATCGATACCGAGAGGCTGATAGCGCAGGCGCTTGGACAGTGGCGTAAACACTGGGCCAAAGGCGATATAACTCGGCTTTTGGGCGCGTGCCCGGGCAATTTCCCACTCGGTGTGAGTACTGATACCTAACGCGACGCCTGCGGCGTGAAGAGCGTCGATATCCGCACTGACCAGATCTTCCTGACCCAGATGCACACCATCTGGCTTCAGCTCAAGCGCTAACGGCCAGTCGTCGTTGAGCCAGAAACTGACCCCCTGACTGCGACACATTGCCAGCGCCCGCCGAGTCTGATCCTTGTAATCAGGCCCCGGCGCTTTAATTCGCCATTGCACGGTATCCACACCCATACCAAGCAGCATTTCAAGGTGATCCAACGACTCTGTCAGCACATAGACACCGGGACGGTAGGGTTCAAAACGATCAGTACGGGGATACGTCCCAACATCGGTAATCAAGGGCCACTCATCTCCGCTACGAGGCAGTGGACTGGCAATGCAGTTTCTGTAGACAGAGCGCTCAGGCTCCATGCCTCCGGACTCAGTGCCTCCGAACTCAATACCAAGGACTCCCGAGCTGGCAATCAGTGCCTGACGTGCGGCAGCAGCGGCAATGACAATCGCATCGTACAAGCGCGTACCTTTTGTGAGCTGAACCGCAAGGGCCGCCGAGAACTGACTTCCCGTGCCGTGCGCCTGGGTTGTTTCTCTCTGCTGATGAAGAGCAAAAGAGGGCTTTGCCGCCGTCTCCGGAAAGTTCTCATCAGAACGGCTGAATATCAGGTCTGTAACCCAGGCCGAGTGTTGCTGCTGCTCATCATCGCCACCGGTAATAACCACCGTATGAGCACCCGCATGCTGCAGAGCCGCGCCCGCCGCAGCGGCACTCAATGTCTGATCTCCTAACAGCCAACGAGCCTCGTCAAGTGATGGCGTCATGACAGACACGTTCGGAATTAAACCGGTAAGGCCAGAGTGTGCCGCCGGTAGCTCCCCAAGAGTCGCTGACACCACCGGGTCCCAGATGACCGGCACCCGACTGCTGGCCTGAAGCTCGTTCAGGAACGTCCGCAGATATTCCAACACTTCTGGTTCAGGTGGCAGCCAGCCGATCAGGACTGCTTCTGGCGGGCCGTCTCTGAGCGCGGCCTGAACCTGAGCTTCAACCATAGAGGCTGAAACATGACTGACGGCTTCCACTCCCTGATGACTCTGTGCAGTCACTGCAAGAACTACACTGCGGCATTCGCACCCAGATAAGGCTGCTTGCGACAGAGCAGCCTGTAAACCCGCTCCCCCACGACTGTCAGAAGCGCAGAGTGCCATTAAGTACCTAGGCTTAGTTTCACTACTCATGGGGTTGCCCTCCCCGCATGGCGGTGTGCCAGAACGGCATGCCCGCCACTGGCGTACTCGGCGATGCCATATCGCGCTCTGTCATAAAACCCGCATGATAAGCAGTCCGCCCGGCATCGACAGCGGCAGCGAAGGCTCCCGCCATTGTTACCGGGTTAGCTGCTTTTGCGACCGCCGTATTAAGCAACACGCCATCGGCGCCCATTTCCATCGCTTGCATCGCCTGAGATGGCCGACCGATTCCTGCATCAACAATAATCGTGGTATCAGGCAGCCGAGCACGAAGGGTACGCAACTGATAAGGATTAATGATTCCTTTTCCTGTCCCTATCGGTGCCCCCCAGGGCATAATCGCTGGACACCCTGCATGCAACAATGACTCGCACACCACCAGATCATCCGTACAATATGGCAAGACGTGAAATCCTTGCGAAGACAACTCCCGGGCGGCACTGACAAGTTCGAATACATTGGGTTGCAGGCTGTATTCATCGCCGATAACTTCAAGCTTAATCCATGAAGTTTTGAATAATTCACGCGCGAGAATGGCAAGTTGAATCGCTTCTTTTGCCGACTGACATCCGGCAGTATTGGGCAACAGACGTGACTGGCTGGCGCTCAACCATTGATTAACACGCTCGTGGTAATCGTTGTTAGCAAGATCACCCGCCGTCTGTCGGCGCAGCGACATGGTGACAAACCCCGGCTGCGCGCTGGCAAAGGCAGACACCATTATATCGGGCGAGGGGTACATTGAGCTCCCGAGCCACAAGCGACTTGATATCTCTTCACCCGCAATAGTAAATACGTCTGAATCAGCCACCGGTAATTGCTCCCAGCACATCAATGATGTCGCCGTTGTTCACTCTGGTTGAAGGCCACTCTTCTGCAGGTAGCAGTTCGCCGTTCAGTGCTACAACAAAACGACTGCTCTCAGCCGGATAGTTCAGCGTGTCGATGATCAGAGTGTATACATTTTTTTCACTGGTCCAGGCCATGGATTTACCGTTGACGATGATCTCAATCACGCCACACCTCCCTGTTCAGATACTCTCATTTTCATACTCTCCAGCCCTTCAGCAGTTAACAGTGACTCGATCTTTTTCAGTAAGGCCGGTGCCAGTAAGAATCCGTGCCTGAACAGACCATTAACAAAGAGTGTTTTCTGCCCCCCAGAATTATTCTGCAGTTTTATGCAAGGTCTGTGGTCCTGCGTTGCAGGCCGGAGGTTCGTTTCCATAGACAAAATCCGAGCTTCCGAAAAATCCGGTGAAAGCACCCAGAACGCACTCAGCATTTCCATTGCAGAACGGACACTTACCGGAGAGCAATCATCACTCTCCAGTTCTGTTGCACCAAGCTGATAGCAATCGTTCCCACGCGGTACCATATACAAATGGTACCTGGGGTGAAGCAAACGCACCGGACGATGAAATTCGGTGCCCGTACTGGAAACCCAAAGTGTTTCGCCACGCACTCCGCGAATAATCCGCTCAGCATCACTTCGGGCTCCGGCTCCACGACAATCAATAACGAGATCTGCCTGCTGTAGTTCTTTATCGAATTTATCGAAATCCGGATCGGATAATTCAGTGCTGCGCACGTCAAGCGAATAGCGGCCGTCCGTTCCGTTTACTTCGCAGGCGAAATGGAAATCCGCACCATGCTTTTCTGCAGCAAGCTGTAAGGTGCTGAGTAAGACACGGTTATCGACCTGCGCTTCATCGGGTAACCAGAAGCCTTGTTTAAATTCGCCCGAGAGCGCGGGCTCTTTCTGACGAAGCCCAGTACTATCAAGTGCAACGGCATAAGAATCGCCCGGAATATCGGGGGCGCTCATATCACGCTTAAACAAATCCATTTCTGCCTGATCCGACGGGTGCGCAACAACCAGGGTGCCGCGACGTCGGTATGGCACCCGGATACCAGAGTCTTTGTATAAATCCTCCAGAAGCCCGGGCCATAGAGTCAGAGACTCCATACCGAGATCAAAAACCTCGGGATGACACAGCGGTTTTTCAGCAACAGGGGCAACCATTGCAGCGGCAGTCCATGCCGCACATTCAGGTGTTTCTTCACTGGCGCGTTCGTAAACAGTGACCTGCATCCCGCTCCGGCTCAGTCGCCATGCGAGTAGCTTTCCCATCAAACCAGCGCCGATCACGGCTATTGAAGACATGGCTCAGGACTCGACTGCATCGACGTAAAGTTCCGATCCGTTTGCACGGAATTTCTCAGACATTTCCTCCATGCCCTGTCGCTGGTTGCGAATATCATGAGACAGTTTCATGGAGCAGAACTTAGGTCCACACATGGAACAGAAGTGCGCTACTTTATGGCCGTCTTTTGGCATGGTTTCGTCGTGATACTGTCGAGCTGTATCGGGGTCGAGTGCCAGGTTGAACTGATCTTCCCAACGGAATTCAAATCGCGCCGCAGACATCGCATTATCATGCATCTGCGCCGCCGGATGCCCTTTCGCAAGGTCCGCAGCATGAGCTGCAATTTTGTAGGTAATCAGACCCTGCTTAACATCTTCTTTATCTGGCAGACCGAGGTGCTCTTTCGGTGTGACATAACACAACATCGCACAGCCATACCAACCAATCAGAGCTGCACCTATACCAGAAGTGATGTGGTCATACCCCGGTGCAATATCTGTAGTCAGTGGGCCTAACGTATAAAAAGGGGCCTCATGACAGTGCTCTAATTGTTCTGTCATATTTTCTTCAATCAGGTGCATTGGCACATGCCCCGGACCTTCGATAAAGGTTTGTACATCATGCTTCCAGGCAATTTTTGTCAGCTCGCCCAATGTACGTAATTCCGCAAATTGTGCTTCGTCGTTCGCATCCGCAATCGAACCCGGTCGCAGGCCGTCCCCTAGTGAAAAGCAGATATCGTACGCTTTCATAATTTCGCAGATATCTTCAAAGTGGGTATAGAGAAAACTCTCTTTATGATGTGCGAGGCACCATTTCGCCATAATCGACCCGCCACGACTGACGATGCCTGTTAAACGGTTTGCCGCCATCGGAATAAATTCCAGGCGCACTCCCGCATGAATAGTGAAGTAATCGACGCCCTGCTCTGCCTGCTCAATCAATGTATCGCGATAGATCTCCCATGTGAGGTCTTCTGCAACTCCACCGACTTTTTCAAGCGCCTGATACAAAGGAACGGTACCTACCGGAACCGGTGAATTACGTAGAATCCATTCACGTGTCTCGTGAATATTATCGCCGGTAGAAAGATCCATAATCGTGTCAGCACCCCAGCGGGTAGCCCAGGCCATTTTTTCGACCTCTTCACTGATGCTGGATGTCACCGCAGAATTACCAATATTGGCATTTACTTTCACACGGAAGTTACGCCCGATAATCATCGGCTCACTTTCAGGATGGTTAATATTGGAGGGTAATACCGCTCGGCCCGAGGCAATCTCATCACGAACAAACTCAGGCGTAATATAGTCTGGAATCTTCGCACCGAAACGCTTGCCGGGATGCTGCTTAGCAACTTCAGCAGACATACCTTCCTGCGAAAGGCCGATGTTCTCGCGAATGGCAACGTACTCCATTTCGGGGGTAACTATGCCCTGACGTGCGTACCAGAGCTGGGAGACGTTCTTTCCGCTTTTGGCCTTTCGTACTTTCTGGCGCAGAGAAAGCTGGCCTTCTTTGATCGCTATGCGGTTTGATTCTCGTGAGGTGATGGCGCTGAACTCAGTGTCGCCACGATCTTCAATCCATTGCTCACGCACCGGTGCCAGCCCTTTCGTCACATCGACCGTGATTGCAGGATCGGTGTACGGGCCTGACGTATCGTAAACGCGCAGTGGAGCATTCGGCGTTTTGCTGCCGTCCGCCTGAGTCGTATCCGAAAGATTAATCTGACGCATACCAACGCGCATGTCATCGCGACTGCCGCTCAGGTATATTTTTTCAGACGCAGGATAAGCGTAGGTAAGGTTAAATTCGGTATTTGTATTGTCAGCCATGCTCTTTTCCTTAAAAGGATCAGGCAGGCAGCGACGAGAATAGATGGGAACACCACACAGAATCACACGAAGGTGACCATAAGAATTGGCGTACGCAGACCACGGGGAGCCCCGGCAGTTCATCTCTGTTCCCTACGCTGGCACTAACCAGATCAGGTTCAACGGGACCCGCATTCGCGATCTCAGCCTGTGTGGTTATCTTTGATAACCGGTCAGGCACCCCGACAGATAATTCGCTGACAGTGTATGGTGATTCGCCCTTTCTTTACAAGGCGCACTCTGAAATTAAAGCACCTCTGAATAACCGCACTCATTTCCCTGTGCGATTTTTCTTAGCGGTCGGAAAATCTCACTCCTGAACCAACAAGAAATGTGCTCGCGCCGTCGCAATGGGCTCACTCGGATCCGTTTGCCAGGCGTTAATAGCCACGTTGGCAACCCGACTGCCCTGTCGCCATACCTGACAGCTGACGAAAGTATCCTGCAAACGTCCCGCACGAAGATAATCAATCGAGAAGTCGATGATTTTAGGCAGAGCAATACTTTCCATCGTCATCAGCAGGTGCAGTGCCGCTGAGGTTTCCATGCAACCCGCAATGACTCCACCATGAATGGCTGGTAGCATCGGGTTACCGATATTGTCTTTATTTGCGGGCAGAATAAATGTTGGTTGCAGGTCCATCGCGTGCAGCTTAATACCCAGCAACCCGGCATACGGAACGGCATCAATCACAGCATCAAAATCACCGTTATTACGGCCCTGCTGCAGAATTTTGCGCATGGCTTCAGTCATTGTTTCGCTCCCTTACTTACTACCAAGACGCAAACCAATGCGCATAAAATTAGCGGTGCAAGTAGCAACAACGACGTTGTCACTTTCCTGCCGTACTTCGCCCTGGGTGAACACCAGGCTGTTCGCCCGCTTTACCACTCTGGCCTCGCCAATCAGGTTTTCACCGGGCTTAGCGGCGCGGTGATAATCCATCCGTAAATCCAGTGTTGGACAGACTTCCCCGTCTTCGAAGCAGTTAAACGCGGCTGTGCCGCATGCTGTGTCCATCAAGGTCGTGAGACTGCCACCCGCAACGATGCCATTGTCAGGGTTGCCTATAATGGCCTCACTGTACGGTAACTTGAGAATCACTTTTTCACCGTCGGCGTATTCCACCGTCATGTTGAGTACGCGACAATGCGGCAGAACCGATACAAACCGGGTAGCTCTCTGCGTCAGCTGATCTGACATAATGAAGGGCTCCTAAAAACCAGAATGGTTAAGGTACTTGTCACTCAATCGATGAGCAATGCTGTATCCGAGCTATTAAATTGACATATATGATCATCACACGCAGAAGCAGGTGATCTTTATAGTAAAACAGGACTCGTAATGACCTCTTTCGATCACTACTACCAAGCCCTTCTCAATGGCGAGATGCCTGCTGTCGATGCCACCTGGGGTCAGGGAAAGACCACCTTTGGCGGTATGTCAGCAGCGCTTGCATTAGCTGCTCTTGAGCGGGACTACCCCCAAACTGCGCCGCTTCGATCTCTGAGTATTCATTTCTGTGGAGCACTGACGACTGAGCAACCATACGATATTGCTACGCGGGAGCTCAGAGCCGGCCGCTCAGTTTCACACTTACAGGCAGAGGTCATCCAGAACGAGGACTGTTCCACCGTAGTCAGTGCCTGCTATGGCAAGGCTCGGGAATCTGATGTAATTGTCCATGCAGACAAGCGCGAACCGGGTGAACCCGGCAGTGGCACCCGCCTGGGATATATCCAGGGCGTGACTCCGGAGTTCGTGCGTCATATTGACTTCAGCTATGTCAGCGGCGGGTTGCCCTTCTCCAACAGCAAAGACAACCACATCCATGGTTGGATGCGCTTCAATGACTGTACTGGTCCTCTTACCGAAGCCCATCTCGTTGCATTGATCGACTCCTGGCCGCCCGCCACTCTTCAGAAGCTTAAGTCGGTCGCTCCCTGTGCCAGTATCACCTGGAGCCTCGAACTCCTCGATTCGCCTTCTGCGCCCTCTAATAGTGGTGAGCCTTTACAGGCGAATGACTGGCTCTATTACGAAGTTGACATCGCCGAAGCGCACGGTGGCTACGCCCACACAACCGCACGTATCTTCCGTGCCGATGGCTCCCTTCTTGCGCTGTCGCGCCAGCTGGTTGTGGTTTACGACAAACGCAGCTGATCTTTACAGGGTTCTTCCTTGCTGTAATCACTGAGAGCAACTATTACTTAAAGCATGGGCGATGTATTCAGCGACGTCGTTCTATGTGACTAGCAGCCTCTCACCAGACTTACAGGAAGTGAAGAACCGGAATGAGCCTTAATGTACTGATTTGTGACGACTCGAGTTTTGCCCGCAAACAGATGGCGCGAGCACTGCCTGAAGAGTGGCAGGTGGAGGTCCACTTTGCTGGTGATGGGGTGGAAGGCGTCGATGCGATCCGTGAGGGTAAAGGTGATGTCGTTTTTCTCGACCTGACTATGCCGAACATGGACGGCTATGGTGTACTCGAAACTATCCGTCGGGACGACCTTCCAGCCATGGTTATTGTTGTCTCTGGCGATATCCAGCCCGACGCCCAGGAGAGAGTCAAAAAGCTGGGAGCGATGGCGTTTATCAAAAAACCGATTGATGCCGACAAAGCGCGCTCCGTGCTGACCGAATACGGCATTATGACGGGGGCCTGAAATGTCAGCAGCAGCGATTATTAATGAAGACCAGCGCGACTGTTATCAGGAACTTACCAACGTAGCTATGGGTCAGGCGGCTGATCGCCTGGCTCGCTTGCTGAATGCATACGTCGTGCTTCCTATCCCAAAAATCAGCGTCATTGAGAACAGTGACCTGAATATGGCTCTGCAGGGAGCCACCAGCGACAGCAGTGTTTCGGCTGTGTGTCAGGGCTTTATCGGTGCTGGCATCTCTGGCGAAGCTATGCTGATGTTCAATGATGCCTCGTTTGCCAGTCTGGCCTCTCTGATGAAGTACTCGGGCCCACTGACACAGGCCGCCGAACTAGAGCTGCTGATGGATACCGCCTCTGTGTTAATCGGCGCCTGTATTCATGGTATCGGTGACCAGCTGGAAATTGTTTTTAACCAGGGGCATCCCGTGGTTCTGGGTCAGCATTGTGATATGGCTGACCTGGTGGCCTACGGCAACAATGGCTGGGAAAAGGCACTGGCGATAGAAATCCATTATACGATTGAGCACGTAAATATAGAGTGTGAGCTCCTCTTGCTATTCACCGAGGAGTCTGTACGAGCACTGAATAAGAAGATTGATTACCTTCTTGATTAACACCGGCACCCGACCGAGAGAGACACCAGACAGATGAGCGACAAGAGCGAGGCCGACACGATTAAAGACATCCACTGGTTGATGGATATTCTTCAGAATATCGACGTCGGCCTTGTCGTGCTTGATCGCAATTACGAGGTTCAGCTCTGGAATGCCTTTATGGAGGGGCACAGTGGCGTCAGCCCGCAGCTGGCGAAAGGCAAGAACCTGTTTTCGCTTTTTCCAGACCTTGATGAAGCCTGGTTTAAACAGAAAGCAGAACCAGTATTCCAACTCAAAACCCGGACCTTCACCATCTGGGAGCAGCGCCCGTATCTTTTCCACTTCAGGAATTCGCGCCCGATTACTGGCCGCAGCAAGTTTATGTATCAGAACACCAGTATCATCCCACTGGAGTCCGTTACCCGCCAAGCTGATCATCTATGCGTAATTATTTACGACGTTACAGATACGGCCGTTGGTAAGCTCGATATTTCCCGGGCAAACCAGACCCTTAGCGAAATTCAGGTCCGCGATTCACTAACGGGTCTGATGAACAAATCTGCCTGGTTGACTGTTCTGGAAAGTTATTACGCCAGTCAGAAACAGGGCTGCCTCCTATTACTCGACATGGATCATTTCCGCGACCTGAACCATGCTCTCAGTCACCAACAGTGTGATGAGATTCTACGGCGGATCGGCGCAGGCTTAAAAACTCTGGGCGATGAACAGCACGCAGCTCGATTCGGTGGCGAAATATTCTCGGTCATTCTTGCAGAAATAGAGGCCGAGGAAGCCATGCAGATCGCCGAAAAATTACGTCGCTCAGTTTTTAGTCTCGGCAAAAACTCGCAGCATACGATCAGCGCCAGCATCGGGGTTGCAGAACGCCTTGCCGATACGCCCAGCGCCAGTGAGTGGTTAAGCAACGCGGACAAAGCGCTTTACCACGCAAAGGAAAGCGGCCGCAACCGCACATCCCTGTTTAAACGGTGACCTGCTATCATACGCAGCAGACTTCCTGATCCTGCTTGCTGTTATGGCCTCTTTTTCGATACCACCCGCATTCATAGATGCACCTTTGAAAGGTGTAGAACGTCACGGCTTCGCCCGCGACATAATTCTGAGTGAAGCCGGTATTGAAGCAGGATCTTTCAACCCGGATGGATCACTGGCTCCTGAATCATACGCCCGACTGATGCTCACTATCTGGCGGAAAACCAACGATGAGGCGATGGGGCTGAATCCAGAACCCGTTGTGTTCCGCACCTTCGCTATGATGGGTCGGTCAATCATTACCTGTGCCACACTCGAACACGCGATTCGCAGAGCAAGTTCGTTTTACAGGCTGCAACCTCACTCCCCACAGATTACCCTCGAGAAAAGTGAACACAGAGCCCGACTGATCATCAGCCACGATACCGGCTTCGACACGGATCATTTTCTCAGTGAGTCTTTGCTGGTCATCTGGCACCGCTTCTGTAGCTGGCTGATCGGCCGCGGCATTCCTTTATTGAAAGTAGAATGTCCTTATGCAGCGCCAGGTCACGTTAGTTTATACGATGATTTGTTCGCAACGCCGGTCACCTTCAATTGCGATAGTTTGTCTCTGACCATTCCCCTGCAGGCGATTCATGCTCCAGTTGTGCAATCAGCGACAAGCCTGGAGGAATTCCTCGGACACTCACCAGCAGATATTCTTGCCCGGCCTAACCCACACGAGAGCACCAGTGCGAAAGTTCGACACGCACTGATGAGCCTGGCCAGCGATCAGATGCCCGACCTTACCGGCATGGCCGACGCTCTATCTGTGTCTGGCGCAACCCTGAGGCGCCGTCTCCGTCAGGAAGGAACAACGTATCAGACCATTAAAGACAACGTACGACTGATGGAAGCCAAGCGTTTACTGGCTGGCTCAGAGTTAAGCATTGCAGATATCGCCGTTGCGTCAGGATTCTCGGAGACAAGTGCCTTCACACGAGCATTCTCCCGCTGGACCGGAGATTCACCTGCGAATTTCCGGCGCAGAAACAGCAGCCGTTGAGGCCAAAGCACTGAGTGACAATGACAGCAGCGAAACTAAACTTTAAACTCAGACCATTTACGAGAGACACATTGTGGCGGTAAGGATACTTCTGCTTCTTTTCTTCATTCTGACTCCATGTGCCGCCCACGCCATTACGCTGACGGACGATCTGGAAGGACGTCTGCTGGGTACTTCTCTTCAGGAGTGGTCTGAATCAGAACAGATTAACCCGGACGATATACATTCACACTCATTGCCTTGGACTCAGGTCAGAGCGATGGTGCCCAACCCCGGAGTTTCCAGCCCCCCTCACTGGTATCGCCTGCCGCTCAAAGTGAGCAAGACCGGAGAGCGCTGGTTCGCCGACGTGGATTACCCGAGAATAGAACGTATTGATATGCGGCTGTTCCGCGGTAAAACCCTTATCGCCTCCTCCGAAGACGGCAACCCGGTTCACTCAGACGCACCCCAGCGAGCAAAACTGTCTTTCAGTTTTGAATTGCCCTTTGATCAGCCGGGCGAATATGTACTGTACCTCCGGGTTGAAAACAATGTACTGCTGAATTTCCCGTTACGTCTCTTCAAAGATGCAGGCTTACGCGACGCCCAGCAGCAGAAACAACTCTATTTCGGGCTCTATACCGGGTTTCTGTTCGCACTGCTGCTTTACAACCTGGCGGTTTATCTGGTTATCCGTGAACGCTACATGATCCTGTTCTGTGGCTTCGTGTCGACGTATCTACTGTTCTTCTGGGCACATACGGGGCTGGGTTACCGATACTTGTGGCCAGACTGGGCAGGTTTCGAGGAGCAGTCGAGTTTCCTGACGTCCTGCTTTGCCATGCTGTTAATCATATTGTTCAGCATGAGTTTTCTGAAAGTTGCTGGCCCTAACCGACGCGCGCTGACGCTGGTGTACAAAATCGCTGTGTTACTCACGGGCGCTGGGGCTGTTTCTGCCCTGTTTACTGATGTCCACACCACGGCAATCATTATGAGGGTTGTCACCCTTTTGACGCCTGTATTCCTGATTATTTCTGCGAGCCTGTCGCAACCACTGTCGTCGGCATCCAGAGCCGTCTATACCCTGGGAGTATATTCGCTCGCAATCGCTATTGTTGTTCACAGCCTGGCCCGTCAGAGCATTATTCCTACCAATGACATCATTGCATATGCCGCACACATCGGTGGCGTAAGCCTGATTGCTATTCATAGCCTGGCGATTGTTCTGCGCCTGTATGAGCAGCGGCTTGAACAGATTCGTGCACGCAAAGACATTATTGCTGCACGAAAACGCTCACTTCAAAGTGAAGAAAAACTGCGTCAATCAGAGGCTTCTCTGGCAGAAAAAGATGCGGAAGCGAATGCCAAGTCTGCGTTTCTGGCCATGATGAGCCACGAAATCCGGACACCGCTGAATGGCGTGCTTGGCATGGTTGAATTACTGCAGCACACACGTCTCGACAACCAACAAAAACGCTATATCAGTACCATCGCCAGCTCAGGTGAGAATCTTCTTTCGCTTCTCAATGATGTGTTGGATCTCTCTAAAATTGAATCCGGAAAAATGATCATTGAGCGTAGACAGGTTGAGCTGGCCCCCTTAATCAATGAGTGTCTGATGCTACACAGCCAGAAGGCACTGGATAAACGACTGACCTTAACCGCTGATTTAGGCACACCGCTGTACACAACAATCAGTACGGATGAGATGCGACTCAGGCAAGTGCTCAATAACCTGATCAATAATGCCGTTAAATTTACCGAGCAGGGACAGGTTGAAGTCCGACTGGAGTGGCGGGAGCCCGAACTTCAGATCCATGTCATTGATACCGGCATTGGTATTTCAGAGGAGCAACGGGGCCGCCTGTTTCACAGCTTCACACAAGCGACACCAACCACGAGCAAATATTATGGCGGTACAGGTCTTGGGCTGACCATCAGCCAGAAACTGACTCATTTACTCGGGGGAGAGATCTCAGTGAGCAGCTCCCCGGGTGCTGGCTCTGCATTCACTGTCAGACTGCCCGATGTTGCTCCTGGGTCACCTCAAGCAATACCAGATCTGTCTGGCCGCACATGTTTTATCGAATTATCGAACCCTGTCGAGCGACGCTTCGTCAAAATGATCACTGCCCGCCTTGGTCTGGAGGAAGTCACCAGTCGTTTCCACACACCTCTGGACTGCATGATCGTCGATGCACTGCCAGCCGATAAAACCATCCCTGAAAACCTCATTTGTGTTGTTGACGACTACTGGCCACGTATTGGTGTTGAACGCCAGAGCGAGCGTCCTCTTCGTTCTCATGTTCTTCTGCATCAGATATCTAACCTGATTCAGGTCCAGACAGAGTCAACAGAGGCTGTCACCGGGTATCGCAGAGGCACGATCTGGGTGGCAGAAGATAATATCGTCAATCAGAAAGTAATCTCGGGAATGCTCCGCCATCTGAATATGGAATGTGAGGTATTCTCTAACGGAGCCCAGATTCTTGCGGCTTACGGTAAACGTCCCGAGCAAGCGGATCTTATTCTGATGGATTGCGAAATGCCGGTCATGGACGGTTATGACGCCTGCCGCGAAATCCGTCGTCTGCAGGACAGCGATGCAAAAAATATTAACCGCCGCACCCCAATTATTGCCCTGACGGCACACCTTGGCGGTGAGTTCGAACAGATGGCCCGCCAGGCGGGCATGGATGATCTGGTCACTAAACCGATTCGTAAGAGTACGCTCAGTAACCTGTTCAGTATCTGGCTGCCTGAAACGGAATAAACTTATACAAACGCTGCCGATTTGCGATACGTATGCATAGGGTAACTGCCCAGCACGCGAACATCCCGGGCAAAATAGCGTAACTCTTCAAGAGCATTCGCTACCGGCAGCTGATCCGGATGCCCGTAGATATCCAGGTGGAAATGGCTGGCCTCCATCGTGCCACCATCCATATAACTCTCCAACTTCACCATATTCACGCCATTGGTCGCAAAGCCGCCCAGTGCCTTGTACAAAGCAGCAGGAATATTCCGCACAGAAAAGAGTAAACTTGTCATATATCTCTTTTCTGCATCGTAGTGCTGGTGCTCGGCTTCCCTGGAAAACACAAGAAAGCGTGTGGTATTCCCCATAACGTCCTGAAAATTTTCATGCAGGATGTGCAACCCATAAAGTTCCGCTGCGAGAGAAGACGCAATAGCGCCAACACTGAGATCGCCTTGTTCAGCCAGACCTTTCGCAGACATGGCAGTATCCACTGCTGCCTCTTGCTTCAGCCCCAGATTAATCATTCGCTGATGACACTGAGCCAATGCCTGCGGATGTGAGCGAACGCGCTTAATTTGATCAAGTGATGACCCTGGGAGTGCCAGCAAACAATGGTTTACTGGTTCGAAATGCTCCGCAATCACGAACAGCTGAGTTCTCGGAATCAGGCGGTATATCTCATCTACACGGCCCGCAGTGGAATTTTCTAACGGAATCATTGCCCGCTCGGCAAATCCATTACTTACGAGATCAAGAGCACCGATAAAATCGTCGCAGGCGAGGTGCTCCCAATCCGGAAAGACCTTAGTGCAGGCAAGGTGAGAATAAGCCCCTGCTGTCCCCTGATATGCCACTCTACTCATAACTACGCCCCAAAACTGTGCACCATAAAATCAAACCTAACGAATGCACCAAAACAATGCACGGAAACCAAACACCGTCATCCCGCTTTGCTCCGGAAGCCGCGTGCAGTGCCTGATTGCGTCAGTGTATCTCAGCGCCCTCGTAAGTGGCATAGTGCGTGCAAACAATTCAGACAATAAAAAATAACCTCGGAGTCTCGCTATGCCCGGATGGCCCACCTCACTGCAACCCGATGGCGAAACGCTGCGGACAATACAGCAGTGCCCGCCGTGTGATGCACGAATTCCTTCCGGCTGGCACGCTCAGTGGGAGCATGTCTGGGCGCCACTGGCGGCGTATCTTGCAGAGACAATCAAGTCCTCTGACGTCCCACCTGTTATCGGAGTTCATGGCGGCCAGGGATCAGGAAAAAGCACCCTGTCTCTCGCATTGAAGGATATCTACAAACAGGCTTTCGACTGGAATGTGGTCGTTGTATCTATTGATGATCTCTATCTCAGTCACGCCGACCGTAAGAATCTTAGCAAGACGATTCACCCACTTCTGCAGACGCGTGGCGTTCCGGGCACCCATGAAGTCGAGCGCGGCATAAGCTTGTTTGAAACCTTACGCTCACTGGATGCAGGAGCACAATGCCAGATACCGGCATTCGACAAAGCGAGTGATGACCGCCTGCCCGAGTCCGAATGGCATACAGTCAAAGGCCCTGTTGATGCCATTCTGTTCGAAGGCTGGTGTGTGGGTTGCCAGTCGGTTGATGATGCACTGCTCACTGCTCCCATTAATGATCTTGAAGCAAATGAAGATCCGGATGGCACCTGGCGCGGCTGGGTAAACCAGCAACTCGCTGGTGATTATAAGACCTGGTTCAGCATGATTGATTACTTGCTGATGCTCAAAGTCCCTGACATGAGTGCTGTCCAACGGTGGCGCACTGAACAGGAAGTCGGCAATAAAAAAATGGCGAAAGGCGGAACTGACCGCAGTCTTGATGACGCTGGCATCAGGCGCTTCATACAACATTATGAGCGACTGACCCAACAGGCGTTGACCCGACTGCCGGATATTGCCAATCTGGTACTCGTGATTAACGACGCGCACAAAGTTGCCGACGTCCAACCGGGAAGCCCAACCTAATGAGTTCAATTCCTACATTACCTGTTATTGTCCTGACTGATCTGGATGGGACTCTCCTCGACCACCACGACTACAGCACATCAGCCGCACGTGAAGCTCTGAATTTTCTTCAACAGCACCATATTCCGCTGATATTCAATACCAGTAAAACGCAGCCAGAAGTAATTCAGTTACGGCGTCAGCTGGCTAATACATCTCCCTATGTGTGCGAGAACGGTGGCGCTATCTACTACGTAGACAGCGATGACAAATGGCATTGTGAACTCCCCGGCGCAGGTTACGCAGATATACTGAAAGTGCTCAATCAGTTGCGCAAAGACGGATTTAATTTCCGTGGTTTCAACGATATGACGGACACCGAAGTCGCAGCCATTACAGGGTTGTCGATCGATGACGCGCACCACGCACGCCAGCGAGCAGCCACCGAACCTCTGCTCTGGCGCGGCGAAAAATCCGAAATTACTGTATTCCGCGAAGCATTGCTGGCACACGGCATGAGGCTACTCAAAGGCGGCCGTTTCTATCATGTGATGGGCGATGCTGATAAAGCGTCTGCCGTTACTTTTTTTAAAGACTTCTATCGTCAACACTGGGGGCTCAACGAAGCTCCTTTGGTGATTTCACTCGGCGATGGGGAGAATGACCGTGCCATGCTCGAAGCCTCGGACTACCCGGTTGTGATACCGGGCGAATCCGATACTCTTGAGCTGAATAACCCTGAAGCTCAGACCGCTGAATTTAAGGGCCCTAAGGGCTGGAATAACACCTTACTACCATTGTTAGAAAAACTGCTTAAGGAGAATTGCGGTGGCTGATTTTTATCAGAACGGCATTGTAACCACGCTACATAACCTGACCGACCGTCCGGTGGAAGACCTTGAACGCGAACTGATGAGCTTCTCACGCCTGCGGCCTATGTCGCTGGTTCTGCCATCCCTGTTCTCGGAACTTGAGGGCCCTGCGCTATCCAACATTATCGATGAAGTCGCCCAGGTGCCTTACCTGAATGAGATCGTGATTGGCCTCGACCGCGCAGATCAATCTCAATATGAATTTGCTCAGAAATTCTTCTCCAAGTTACCACAGCACCACCGCATCCTCTGGAACGATGGCCCACGTCTACGCAAGCTGGATGAAATGCTGGCAGAGAAAGGCCTGTCCCCCACCGAAATGGGTAAAGGTCGCAACGTCTGGTACTGCTACGGCTACGTTCTTGCCAGTGGCCGCGCCGAGTCTGTTGCGCTTCATGACTGCGATATTGTTACCTACGACCGTAGCTTGCTGGCACGCCTGATTTATCCAGTTGCTCACCCTGGTTTTAATTACGTCTTTGGTAAGGGTTACTACACACGCATTGCTGAGCAAAAAATGAATGGTCGAGTCAGCCGGTTGCTGGTAACGCCCCTGCTTCGCGCTCTCAAGAAAGTCTATGGTTCACTCGATTTTCTTGAATACCTGGACAGCTTCCGTTACCCACTTTCCGGTGAATTTTCTATGCGCGCAGATGCGCTTAACGATATTCGCATACCGAGCGACTGGGGTCTCGAGATCGGTGTTCTTTCAGAAATGAAGCGTAACTATGCAACCAATCGTATCTGCCAGGTCGATATTGCAGATGTTTACGACCATAAACACCAGCCTCTGTCAGAAGCAGATGCAAGCGCAGGCCTGTCGAAGATGAGCACAGACATCTGTAAAGCTATCTTCCGTAAGCTGGCAACCCAGGGCGAAGTTTTCACAACCGAAACCTTCCGTACGATCAAAGCAACCTACTTCCGCGTGGCACTCGATTTTATCGAAACCTACCACAATGATGCACGTATGAACGGCCTCGAACTGGATCGTCACTCAGAAGAAAAGGCTGTTGAGTTGTTTGCTGAAAATATCATGAATGCCGGTGAGCACTTCCTGGCGAACCCAATGGAGACACCATTTATTCCTAGCTGGAACCGGGTGATTTCTGCAGTACCTGATATTCTCGACCGTCTTTATGAAGCGGTAGAAGCTGACAACAGCGAATTTGGGGATATCTGATAACTCAGGTAGCTTCAGAAAAAAGCCCCGCACTGCGCACTGCGGGGCTTTTTTATCAGGTCATTATCAAGCTCTGAAACTCAGGTGTTTGATAACCACACCGTCTGGTACGGATACAGTACCAGCTCGTCTTCAACAATACGTTTCTCATGCGCAAGCAAATCAGACAAGCCATTTTCAAGAAAGCCCAGCGTAGCCAGAGGTAGTTTCAGAATACGCTCGGTCACGTTGGAAATTGCGAATATACGCTGACTGTTATCTTCGCTGGTGCGCTTCAGAATAAAGAGGTCGGTATTAATTTTGACCACGTCCTGGCGGGCATCCGGGCTGAAGGCTGGCTGGGCCCGACGAATTCTCAGCATACGGGTAAGCTCGGTAAAGACTTCGGCCTGAGGCGTCACTGGATTCGAGAGCAGGTATTCCAGCTCATGCTCTTCCCAGATGCGGCGATTAATCGAGCGTGTACGCCCCGTCTGTTCAACATGCTCCAGATCATTCGGAGACGCCGTCAGACTGTGAATATAGACCGCAGGAATCCCCTGCATGGCCAGCATTATTGCCTGAGAACACAGGAACCGCTGTACTTGATGATGATCCGGGCCACGACGGGTTCCCATACAGGCATCGAACAAGGTGATATTAATTTCATACGGGCTTTCGGAGCCGTCGCTATTGGCCTTCATGCTTACGAATCCGCCGAAGCGGTGCATAGAGTCGATCAGATCCTGAACTTCCCGCTCAGGTAGCAAGCCTTCGACAGGACGGACACCAATACCATCATGAGACGCTGTAAAATTCAGGTAACTACAGCCCTCAGGGAGAGGTGGAATGGCATCAGCCCAGTCACTCAGAAAGGAGGCATTACCGCGGTTTAATGCGTGCAGCACCAGTGGCGGTAATCCAAACTGGTAGACCATATGAGCTTCGTCTGAATTACCGAAGTAGCTCAGATTTTCTTTTACCGGCACGTTGGTTTCTGTAATAACGACGACTTCCGGTGCAACGAAATTCACGATATCACGTAGTAATTTTACCGCAGCGTGCGTTTGACTGAGGTGCAGACAGGTCGTGCCTAACTGCTTCCATAAAAATGCCACGGCATCGAGGCGGATAAAGCGCGCGCCCTGCTCGATATAAAACAGGTAGATTTTAACAAACTCGAAAAGGACCTCGGGGTTTGCAAAATTAAGGTCAATCTGATCTTCAGAGAATGTCGCCCAGACATGACGAACACCCCGGTGCGTGTGCACGGGCGTCAACAATGGTGTGTTGCGGGGCCGAGTTACCAGTGAGACATCCGTGGCCGGGTCAACTTCAATAAAATAATCTGTGTAGGGTTCCCGGTTACCGATGTAATCAATAAACCACAGGTTTTCGCGCGAGCAATGATTAATCACCAGATCAATCATCAGATCAAAATTATCAGCGATCGAGGCAACGTCCTCCCATGTGCCCCAATCCGGGTGTACCTGGCGATAGTCAATAACAGAAAAACCATCGTCAGAGCTATACGGAAAAAACGGTAGAATGTGGACCGAATTTATAACATCCGCGAGTCGCTCTTTAAGAAAATCGGAGAGCGTTTTCAACGGCATTTCATCGGCGGTCTGAACGCTATTACCATAGGTAATGAGAATGACGTCTTCTTCTGACCAACGTTTATGTCCGGTTGCTGTGGGTACTTCGAGCACGCACCGGGATGTTTTATCTGCAAAACACTGACAGATGGTCAGAATTTCCCGTGCGATCTGTTGGTTGTTCTGCGCGTCACCATAAATCTCTGTAACACGTTGGGTAAATTGATCCAGTGCCGCCTGAGTCATGCGTTTCCCTTAAATATCTGAAGCCAGGTCTTTTATCGCTTGCCAGTTCCGTGCCGACATCAGATCAGGAGGAGTTAACCAGCTACCTCCCACGGCAAACACGTTATCCAGTGCAAGGAAATCGTGGTACGTCTCAGCGCTGATTCCACCTGTAGGACAGAAGCTGACCTCAGGCATGGGGGCTCCTATGGCTTTCAGCATAGAGCGACCGCCACTTGGAACCGCAGGAAAGAATTTCATTTTTGTGAAGCCGGCTTCGCGTGCCTGCATAACTTCACTCGGTGTCGCCACACCGGGTAGGAAAGGCCCACCCCACTCCGATGCAGCGGCCAGCAGATTCGGCGTAAACCCCGGACTTACAGCGAATTGCGCGCCCCGATTCAGTGCAGCGTGTAACTGATCTGGCGACGTAACGGTGCCGACACCGATAATCGCCTCTGGCACGTTACGGCTGATTTCACTGATAGCGGCCAGAGCTGCCGGCGTCCGCAAGGTTACTTCAAGCAATTTCACACCGCCGGCAACAAGCGCCTGTGCCATAGGTACAGCGGTATCAATATCATCAATGACAATCACCGGCATTACAGGCTTTGATTTTGTAAGCCACTCATCCCACATACTTATCACCCTCCATAATCACACGCCTCCAAGACTGATTGCACCTTCATCCGCTGGCCCTGCCAGTGCTCTGAATCCGGCAAATAGTTCGCGCCCGACACCGTGCGACGACGCACTGACATCGAGCGGATCACGCGTTTCTGCAAGACGTTCCTCAAACCCCGCCGTTGCCACCTCAAGTGTTCCGGCATGACCGTCAAGGCGGATCAGGTCTCCATCTTCAATATAGTGAAGCGGACCATCAACCAAAGCTTCAGGGCTGAGGTGTATCGCTGCAGGCACTTTTCCTGATGCACCAGAAAGCCGACCGTCAGTCACCAGTGCAACCCGATATCCGGCTTCCTGCAGGTTAGTCAGTGCTGGCGTCAGTTGATGCAGTTCTGGCATCCCGTTCGCCCGTGGTCCCTGCCCCTTCACCACGACAATCACGTCCTGATTCAGCTCGCCAGCCTGATACGCCGTCAGTACCTCTTGCTGATCCAGAAAGACACGCGCCGGGGCTTCAATGACCCAGCGGTCATCAGGCACTGCAGAAACCTTCATGACAGCACGCCCAAGGTTTCCACTCACTAGCTTCATGCCCCCCTCACGCAGAAACGGCGCGTGCGCAGGTGCCAACACAGACAGGTCTGCGGACTCAGCAGCCACATCCTCCCAAGCAAGTTCACCGGACGCATCAAGCACAGGCTTTCTGCACCACTGGCGTAAACCTTCACCCAGGATAGTATTCACGTCTTTATGTAGGAGCCCCGCATCGAGCAGTTCTCTGATCAGGAAAGGCATACCACCCGCCACCTCGAACGCATTCACGTCGGCGCTGCCATTGGGGTACATACGGGTCAGTAATGGCACAACATCGGACAGCTCCGCCATGTCCTGCCAGTCGATAACAATGCCGGCCATTCGGGCAATGGCGACGAGATGGATGCTGTGATTCGTAGAACCACCGGTCGCCAGCAGACCCACCATGGCATTCACCATGACTTTCTCATCAACGATTCTGGCGATCGGCATATAGCCGGGTTCCAAGGCGGTGATTTCAGCCAACTGATGCGCTGCGGCCCGGGTCAGGGCATCTCTTAATGGGCCGTTCGGGCTGACAAAAGACGATCCGGGTAACTGCAACCCCATGATCTCCATCAGCATCTGGTTGGAATTCGCGGTACCGTAAAAGGTACAGGTGCCTTCGCTGTGGTAGGACCCCATTTCGCTTTTGAGTAGCTCGGCCTCGCCAACATCCCCCCGGGCGTATGCCTGGCGGGTCTTGGCTTTATCCGAATTGCTGATACCACTGTGCATCGGGCCAGACGGAACAAATACCGCGGGTAAATGGCCAAAACGCAGTGCCGCCATCAACAGCCCCGGAACAATTTTGTCACAGATGCCCAGCATCAGACTGCCATCAAATACTTGATGTGACAGTGCAACCGCAGTGCTCATGGCGATCACATCACGGCTGAACAAAGACATTTCCATCCCGGTCTGACCTTGAGTAACACCATCGCACATTGCCGGAACTCCGCCTGCAACCTGCGCGACGTGATGCTTTTCTGCCAGATAAGTTTTCAATTTTTCGGGATAGTGGCGATAAGGTGCGTGTGCCGAAAGCACATCGTTGTACGCATTAATGATGGCAACGTTAGCGCCGCGACTGCTGCTCGTCAGAATCATTTTTTCATCGTCACTGGCAGAAGCATAATCATGCGCCAGATTCGTACAGCTTAAAGCTGTTCTCACCGGCCCCTGCTGCGCAGCGTCTTCCATCTGAGACAGATACCTGGCTCTCGTATCGAGACTTCGCTGACGAATTTTTTCTGTAACGTCTTCAATAATGCGATGCGTCATTACTCGCTCCGGAAAATACTTAATGGAACCTGAGACTGGTACAGCACGGTACGGATCGGCATCGCGCTGATGTTCTGCCGCTCATCCTCTTTCTGAGCCTGGGCATAAACACGATTTTTTTCATCCCCCTCAAAATGAAGGTACAGATGACGGCAATTAGACAGAAGCCCCCAGGTCAGCGTCATGCGCGGCAGGTCCACGGGTTCATCAGTGACTGGGCAACACCAGGCTGCATTTCCTTCATCAAGGCACTTAGGTAGCGCTGCAGAACCTGGAAACCAGGACGCAGTATGGCCATCATTGCCCATACCGAGAACGGCAAAATCGAGCCTGACCATTAATTCGTGAAGGCTGTTTTCACACTCCATAAAACCGTCGACAGGATTAGTTGCAGCATTTTTTAATGGCAGAAAATACGCTTGTTCTGCTTCGTTCTGCAGCAGGTGGCGACGCACCAGCGCAGCGTTACTTGCCGCGTCATCCAAAGGTACCCAGCGCTCATCAACGAGAGTGATACGTACTTTACTCCAGTCCAGCTTTCGCTTTGAAAGTTCTTCAAGAAAACGTACCGGCGTTGACCCACCGCTTACTGCAATACACACGCGACCACGCGCCTCAATCGCTTCACGCATTTTTCCTGCGAGGTCATCAGCCAGCTGGCGAGCCAGTGCATCTGCTGATTTAAATCTGTTGTCTGTCATTTATCGTATCTCCATTATTATTATCGACGAACTCAACTGTTCTCATCCCACAAGCGACCATCGCGTGCGAGTAACAGAGTAGCGGCCGCTGGGCCCCAGCTACCTGCGGTATAAGGTTCTGGACGTTGCTCCTGCTCTTCCCAGTGTTTAATAATCGGGTCCACCCAGCGCCAGGCTTCCAGCAATTCATCATCCCGTAAAAACAAGGTAGCGTTTCCGCTAAGCGCATCAAAAAGGAGTCGTTCATAAGCCTCCGGGACGCGGGTCTGTCGCTGATTCGATGGATTCAGGCTGAGATTCATCGGGCGAACATTCATACCTGGGCCAACACGCTTTTCACACAACATCAGCCGCACCCCCTCATCCGGCTGAAGTCTGAATATCAGTTTATTGGCCATGGTATTTTTATGCTGCAGCGGAAAAATCGAGTGTGGAATTTCTTTAAACTGCACTACGATCTCGCAGGCACGCTCAGCCAGGCGCTTACCGGTACGAAGATAAAAAGGCACCCCGGCCCAGCGCCAGTTGTCGATCTCTACCTTCGCTGAAATAAAGGTTTCAGTCAGAGACTTGTGATGCACACCGGGTTCATCACGGTAGCGTGGAACGGGTTTCCCCTCCGCGACACCAGAATCGTACTGACCTCTCACCACATTCTCATTAATCGCGGTGCCTGTAATCGGCTTGAGCGCCTTCAGTACTTTTACTTTCTCGTCGCGTACGGCATCTGGCTCAAGCTTGGCCGGCGGCTCCATCGCGGTGATACATAATAGTTGCAGCAAGTGATTCTGAAACATATCCCGCATTGCCCCGACATGCTCGTAGAAGCCTGCGCGCTGCTCAACACCAAGTTGCTCAGAAATCGTAATCTGGATATGGTCGATGTAATTCTGATTCCACTGCGATTCGAACAGCGAATTCGCAAACCTCAGTACCATCAGGTTCTGAACCGTTTCTTTTCCGAGGTAGTGGTCGATACGGTAGATCTGCTTTTCTTTGAAGTACTCAGCTACGGTGTCATTGATCGCCTGTGCAGTACCAAGGTCGTGACCAATCGGCTTCTCAAGAACAATCTTACTCTGACTCTGTATCAGGCCGGCGTCATGCAGTCCCTTACATACTGGCGTGTAAAGATCAGAACCAGTCGCCATGTAATACAACCGGTTGATGTCATCGGAAGACAGGGTCTTACTCAGGTTCTTGTATCCCTGGTGATCGTTCACGTCATGCGTCAGGCAATGCACCTTACTCAGGAAGCGATCGAGAGGTTCCTTTTCCAGATAATTAGAGGGCACATGCGACTTGACCGATTTCTCGATTTTGGCCACGAACTCGTCTCTATTCATGTCGCGACGCGTTACCGCATAGATGGCGCCATCGGGCAGGCGTCCGTCTCTCTCCAGTAAAAACAGTGCTGGCATCAGCTTACGCAAAGCCAGATCACCCAGCCCACCGAACAGAACCAGTTCAAACGGTGCATCAATGTGCATTCATTACCTCCGGTGATTCATTTTGGGGCGTAGCTTCATCCTCTCACGGCTTCCACTTACCTTCCAATCAATACTTGAAGCCAGCCTGCTTTTCCTGAGCGCCCGCATCGAATGCTTCATGGGCAAAGGCCGGCTCTACTCAGATAGCAAGCACGTTCCATACCGTCGGCATCATACTTGCACCATTGTGATTCAGGGCGAGCGTTTCCGTGCTCGATAAAAAATCAGGGCGATACTGCAGGGTGACGCAAAACGGTAACAAATCTGCCATAATCTGCCCCCTAATCAGAGGTTACAAACTACATGTCTGAACAAGGAAAGACGTCAATGATTCGCAAATGCCTATTCCCGGTAGCCGGATACGGAACCCGCTTCCTCCCAGCAACCAAAGCAATGCCCAAAGAGATGCTCCCGATCGTTAACAAGCCGCTCGTACAGTATGGCGTAGAAGAAGCAACTGAGGCTGGTATTGATCGCATAGGTTTCATCACAGGCCGTGGTAAACGTGCCATTGCTGACCATTTCGATATCTCCTACGAGCTCGAAAAAGAAATCGAAGGTTCTGGTAAGGAAAGCCTGCTGACCTCTATCCGCACCCTCATCGATGAAAACGAATTTGCCTTCAAACGCCAGAACCATATGAAAGGTCTGGGCCACGCGATTCTGTCCGGCAAATACCTGATGGGTGACGAGCCATTTGCCGTTGTTCTGGCCGATGACCTATGTGTTGCTGGTGACGACGGTGAAGGCGTACTGGCTCAGATGGTTAAAGTCTTCTCTCAGTTCCGCTGCTCTATTGTTGCAGTACAGGAAGTGCCTGAAGACGAAGTGCATAAGTACGGCGTGATTGCTGGCGAAGAGATGAAAGACGGCCTCTTCCGCGTAACCGATATGGTTGAGAAGCCAGCCAAAGAAGATGCACCAAGCAATCTGGCGATTATTGGCCGCTACATTCTGACACCGGACATCTTCGACAAGATCGAAGATACACCTCCGGGCAAAAACGGTGAGGTTCAGATCACTGATGCCCTGCTGAAGCAGGCTCAGGAAGGCTGTGTACTGGCGTATAAGTTCCGCGGTACCCGCTTCGACTGCGGTAGCATCGACGGTTTCGTTGAAGCGACCAACTATGTCTACGAGAATATCTTCAAACAGGGCAAATAAGCCCTCGTCTGAGGATACGCATCAGGGCTGCCGCGCAGCCCTGATGTTTCCTCTATCTTTTTGTTTTCTATGATTTTTTGAAACAAAGGTGTTGACGACATCCGGGTAAATCCGTAATATTCGTCCCGCTGTTGAGATGTTCCCCGATAGCTCAGTCGGTAGAGCAGTAGACTGTTAATCTATTGGTCGCTGGTTCAAGTCCAGCTCGGGGAGCCACTTCTTTTTCCAAGGTCGGCGGCATGGTACAAGGACACGCGATTGACAGCTCCCTGCAGCCAGCGTCACTCTCTCGAAAATCTTTCCTGATACACAGCACTACCGTCCTTCTCGGGCTATTTATTTGTGCTTCGCTTATCACATTGGGCTCAGTCCTCTTTACCGGATTAAATCTAAAAGCACCTCAGTTTCTGAACGTGCTGTGCGGATCACTGATCGGCTATCTTATTTCGAGCGTTACTCTCCATAACCTGGGCAGATTCCCCGGGAATAGACCACTGTCTTACATGATCCCGGTGCTTACGGTTTCTCTGCTATCTATTACTGCAGTTATCATATTCACGCGTATCGATTATTCGCGCTCGGTTTTACTTCTATCCTTGTGTGTAGTTCCAATCGTCACATACTCCGAATTCAAGCTCAGACAGCACTTGCAAACTGGACGCTACGCAGTTATTCCATTTGGTTTCTACCAGGAATTAATCAGGCTGAACCCATCCAAGTTCTATGCACTTGAAAAGCCATCGTTTACCGCCCCTGACACGATCGGCATCATAGTGGATAGCAATGAGCAGCTCCCTGCAGAATGGCAGCAATTCATTGCAGAAGAGCTCTCAAAAGACACTCCCGTAATGGATTCAGTAGCTGCCTATGAATCAATTTCAGGAAAAAGCCCTCTCGACCACTACGGCGAGCTTGCAGGACATGAGCTCCTACCCTCGCAAGCTTACCTGACTGCGAAGCGTTTGCTTGAGTCGTCTCTCATACTAGCCACTTCACCTGTTACCGTGCCTTTCATCATCATAGTAGCCATAGCGGTAAAGTTAGAATCAAAGGGACCAGCCTTCTTTGTACAGCGTCGAGTAGGCAAGGGTGGTCGTGAGTTCAGCATGTACAAAATCCGTAGTATGCGTACTGACTCTGAAGCGAACGGTGCTCAATTCGCGGGCGAAGATGACCCACGAATTACACGTATAGGTAAATTTATACGGAAAATGCGGATTGATGAGCTTCCGCAGTTTTTGAATATCCTGAAGGGTGATATGGCTCTTATAGGCCCACGCCCCGAGCAAGCAGCTTTCGTTCAAGAGTTTGAAAAAGTCATTCCCTTGTATAGCTTCCGGCACATCGTGAGGCCAGGCATTACTGGCTGGGCACAAGTAACTCACGGCTACGCTGCTGATGAAGATGAGACGCGAGAAAAACTTGCTCACGATTTTTACTATGTAAAAAATCTGAGCATTTGGCTGGACCTAGACATCGTCTTTAAGACGATAAAGACGATGTTGACAGGGTTCGGGGCTAGATAAATGAGCAGTGATCTATGTTCTGAACTAGTATCTATTATCATGCCGACCTACAACTCGGAGCGTACTGTCAAAGAGTCGATACAATCGGTATTGGAACAGACCTACCCTAATTGGGAACTATTAATTACAGATGATCACTCAAGTGATGGAACCATCGAAGCAGTGGCATCATTTAATGACTCACGTATTAAACTATTCAGGCTAAACGAGAATAGTGGAGCTGGGGTCGCGAGAAACAACTCTATTCGAAATGCTGCCGGTCGCTATATAGCTTTTCTTGATTCAGATGACCTTTGGGACCCGAACAAGTTAAGTGATCAGATACTATTCATGCAACGAAATAACTACTATTTCACCTACACATACTACCAAAAGTTGACGAGTGGAGTACCTGGATCAATTGTCAAAGCTCCAGCGCATATCACCTACAATAAGCTATTATATTCAAACTGTATTGGCTGTTTAACTGTAGTGTACGACCAACTAAAGCTGGGCAAGAGGTACATGCCTAAGATCCGAAAACGCCAAGATATGGCACTCTGGCTTGAACTACTCAAAACTACGGAGAAAGCATTCTGCCTTCCCAAAAACTTAGCAAAGTACCGAACAGATACTGGAATGACACGCCGAAAAGTATCTGTTGTGAAAGCACAGTGGCATTTTTATCGGAATGTAGTAGGACTTTCGTTCCTTGAATCAGTTACTAAGATGATTATTTACTCAATAAAAGGATTACAAAAGAAACTTCTATAACCTCCTCTCTATCAAAATCTTAATAAGTGAAAGCAATGCTTTAAACCCAATTTTATTAATATTCTTCAGGCAGAATAATATAAATAGTGGAATATAAAAAAATCTACCAAATATATATTTAAAAGCAATCAGTCGAGACATAATTCCGACACCGGAATTTAATGACATTCCGCTGCTAATCGCTGGATGCGCGCATATTGTAATCGGCACATAAGTGACACTAGCACCTTTATCAATAATTCTAGAAAGAAATACCGGCTCATCACAACAAGGATAGCGAGCACCGGCTCCAAGATCTTCAGGAAATTTAATAGAATGCTCGATCAAAAACTCTCTTTGGCACGCTATTTCTATCGTACCTACAGATAAAATAGAAAGACGTGTGTGCCTCTTTGAGAATTCTGAGAATTCTTTCGTAAAGCCACCTTCCGTAGAAGCAACTCGAAAAGTACATGCCACTGAATTCTGCAATGCACCGACCACTATATCATACAGGTTATCGGTATAGACAACGTCATCATCGCAAAATAAAATATAATCAGAAGTTGCTAGAGTTATAGCTAAATTACGACTCTTCGTAACCCCATATGAAAATTGTTTAACATAAGTGACGTCACTCCTCTGCTGGAAAAACTTATTAACTCTATCGAATCCTTCAGATCTCATAGTTTGATGAACTATTATAATCTTCTGGCCCTCTTTATATTTAGGTAGAGTAGATATCAAGTCATATATCCGATCCTCATACGTTGAAAAGAGCAGATCTAAACAAGCCATAATTTTTCCCAATTTCACCTTAGAAGATATACAAATACAAATAGGGCTCTGAATAAGCCACAGTGCCTAAACGCCAGAAACGACAAACGTAGATTTTTATATAAAGCCCACCTTGTACTACTGCCTGACTTCCTACCAAACAACATGTAGTGACAATCGTCAATACTAGTTAGAAACTTCGAATATTTACTTAAGACAGTAGCGCTACCAGAAGATTGCAGATCAGCCATCGTACGAGAAACACTAGAATCAAGTATACGGTACTTGAACAAGATCTCTGGTGTATTCGCCATTCGAATACCAGCTGATCTTAGACGAAGCCATAATTCGTAGTCTTCATAGGAGCGACATTCGATGGCATACCTCAGGTTTGGGCCTAAAATATCACGATCAAATATTACCGATGGATGACAGAAAGAAGATCCAAACTCCAACAGCCATGAATTTAGGAAAGGTACACTTGACAGCTTTCTCACCCCAACAGGTTGATCAGCTTTGTCTATATATTCATAGCTACAGCCCACTACCCCCAGCCGATACCTATCCATTAATTGAAGTTGCTTCTCGAACCGTTCTGGTAATGAAATATCGTCGGCATCCATTCTGGCGATATATCTGTACCTGGCATGCGAAAGTCCTTCATTTAACGTCGCTATAAGGCCCCTATTTTCACGAGTGTAAAGCCTTATTCTGGGATCATCAAATTGTTTGAGAATATCAAGTGACGAATCAGACGAGCCATCATCAATACAAATCAGTTCAAAATCACGGAAAGTCTGCGATAAAATACTCTGAACTGCGCGTTCAATATAACTTTCAGCATTATATACTGGAAGGATAACTGATATGTATCTATTGGACATTTACTATATTACTCCTTAACCCAATCATAAGGCCTAATGTCCTCTATAGTTTTGCCGAAAAATATAGAGTATGGAATAGATGGACTTCGCGTACCAACTTTCGAATGCAATACCAAGCTAATTAAGAACAATATAGAAATCAATAAGAAAAATATCGCAAGAAATTGCCGCGGCCTTACACTAATAAATAGTTTCGGTACCAATAATACCAAGGAAAAAAGATAGTAATAACTGACCCTAGTCCCAGCAAAACCTATCGGTTGAAATGTATTATACAAAACGACCCCCAAAATAAAGACATCAAAATAGAACCGACGATATACATCTCCTCGATACTGTCCCAATGCTAAAAATAACGATGACAAAATAAAAATAAAGAATTGAAATACCGCTCCCCCCTTATTAGGACTGTCAAGATAGTGAGAGTAACCAGGAACTAAAACAGAAACCATATATTTAGCCAGAGGAAATGCAAAAAAAGAAGATATCAAGACCAGTACGTACACCATCCAGTGGAATCGTCGGGAATATAGGTAGTATAAAGGAAGCGCTATTATAGACGTATAATGAATCGAGCTTGCGAGGAGCACAATCAGAAAATAGCTAACCACTCTCCTTTCGAAGATATATCGAAACCCATAGTAAACTAATATTAGGGCTGAAAACTGTCTTATAAAATTAAAAGACATTAAGAAGAAAAAAGGAATTGCGATAAACACCATCAAAGAAACAACCGGGAAGTCGCTAAAATCCCTAATGACAAGATAGAAAAAATAATAAAAGAAAAATGATGTTAGTATAAAATATAGCTGAAAAAACTCTAGGTAGCTTGACAGCTTAATGAGGATACCGTGAAAAAAACCGAAACGTCTGAAAGTCTCAGTGTCGCCACCGTAATCTGCTATCGCTGTGTAATAAGACAAAAAGTCATAACCAACATCAAAGCGAATAGCAGAAAAAACGAAAAGGAACAAGAACGACAGCTCTAGTCTATATTTAAACTTTGTGAGAAGTAACCATGCAATTAAAACTTGAAATAGAATATAAACTAACAAAGTTCACCTCACATCTTATTCTGATCTATGCAATAAATAAAATAAAGTAAGGGCAACCCACACAAACCAACGAGAGCTATACTAAATAACAACGATGTTGACGAAAATAAGAATGATATTGCAAAATAGAACGTTGCGACTACTAGCAAGCTAGCTACATAGCGCTTAGAGATTGACATCCCTACTGGCAGTAACTTTCGCATAGAGATAAACATCAGACTAAAGGTAACTGCCCCACCCACACCTATAGTGAGCGGAATACCCCACTCATAGCCGGTGAAATCGACGCTGTAAAGAATAATCAGCCATAAAGATAACCCTCCTGCATATGGCCAAGCAGTGCCCCCTGTCCTTAATTCAGATTGAGATATCCAATAAAGTACATTTGTTGCTGCTCTTGAAAACTCTATAATCACCGCAATCGATAAGAGAAGCCAAACACCGTGAAACTTGGGGTCGACAAGAATCACTAATATGCTCTTCGAAAAGACAAATATAAACATCAGGATACATAAATATATCTTAATTATTCTCGAGAAATAGTCTTCAAATATAGCTACCCTTTCTTCTTTATTAGCATGAGTTATATCTTTATAGAAAAGCGGGAGATAATATTGGTTCACAAGGCTTTCAATCGCTCCGAAGATTGCAGCAGCAACAGCAATAGCTACAGAAACCTTCGCTAAAACCTCGACACTGTATATATCATTAATCACAAATCTATAACCGCTATTATTAGCCCACTGCAGTAATAGAGTAACCACCAAAGGCGCGCAGAATAGAACTATACGCTTAAATTCATCTCCATTGTATATCTGAAGACCTACTCTTGATTTATCCAAAGAAAAAACTATATATAGAGATGGGATAAGAAGAAGTAGTTGTCCAATAGCAAGTCCTGCGTACCATGCTAAAGCGCTTTTCTGATAGAAAGATATCAACACCACAGAAAACAGTAAACCAAGTGAAAGATACGCTGTATTTATAATAACAAATGCTAAACGATGACCTAGTATATTAATAGAGTTCGATATAACTAATGTTGTACCGCCGAGTAAAGCTAAGGCTATAACAAGATAAAATGGTTCAATTTCAAAATTTTGGCTAAGGCTAAGAGCGTAGTACGCGACGCCAGTTACAGCCAGGCCAAGTAAAATTAACAACAACCTATAAAACAGTAATATTAGAGAAGCGGATACTAGAACTCCGTTTAAACTATAATCTATAACTTTCCTGTTAAAATATTGTCCTGGTGCATTCAATAGACCAAAATTTAGTAAGGTCATCACAGCAAGAACCAGATAGTACTTACCTACCTCAACTTCAGACAAATAACTGGTCATCAACCTGACGGATATGAGTGCAATCGATACCTGTAAAATTTTTCCAACTACGAGTGCTAATACTCCTGTTTTGATACCACCTAACTTGATCATTAAAGCCTGGCCCAATTACCAGGAACTAGATCCTCAGAGCTTAGCGTTTTGCTCTGAAACCACTTATCTGGCGCAACAACAACCTTTTCTTCGTTTCTATTTAACCACGCTGCCCACCAACTAAACGTACTATTAGAAATAATATTGTGTTTACATAGACTCATCAAATGCATATCCAACTCAGGAGCATTCTCTTGACCACTTATATATATGCATTCGTAATCCAGTTTTAAGTTACTCTTGCACCATTCGATATCATCCGAAAAAACATATATCTTTGCACTTTTCTCTTTCGATGACTTCAATACGAACTCAACTGCACTTGAAAAATAATTTAACTTACAAAGACCATGAACATCATTAGCAGAAGCATTTGTCACATAATCGCCTCTTCTGACGTGCACAGAAATACTATTATTACAGCTCTTTATGTCGTGAATCTGCTGCCTTATGGGTAGTAAGCTAGCGTCTTTAACTGAAATTTCTTCTAGTAACCTCTCTCTAATACTAGAGAAGTATTTTTCGGACTGGAAATACCCATAAATTGTCGCTCCCGGCCCTAAGCTAAGTACTGCGGGATCAAATTCTATCGAATCCTCTATATATAAATCGCTCCTCAGCCCAAACATCGACAATAAACGTTGGAACTTAACGCTGTTAATCGCTTTATATACTCTCCCAGCGTGAGAATAAATTTCACAGTTATGATTCATATTCTGAATACGCAGGGGGTGAACATTATAATAGAGATAATTTGAAGTATCCAGACGTAAGGGAACGCCCCACTTGAGTGAAAGAGCCCTACCTGTCGCGTACTGAAATAATTGGTTTCCTAAGCCCCCGTTTAGTTTTACCGTAATCATAAACTATCCTCCAAACACTGAAGTATCAAATCAGGAAAACGATTAGCTTCGAACTGATTAGATTCTTTTGAGTTCAAGAACCTTTCAATCTCACGCTGGCGACTATTGAATTCATCTTCTGAAACTCCAACAAGGTAATTATGTAACTCATCATATGAACTGAATACTCCAAAATCTATGTAGCACCCTGAGGGGATGTAATCTGATATATTTGGGGCTCCAAGATAGACAGGAATACAGCCTGCCATTAGTGAGTCAAATATTTTTTCTGATATATAGCCAGGAAATCCTGAAGCGTTTTCAAAGCAAATACTATATCTATAGTTTCTAAGGGTATCATTTTTAGATGTTACCCTTCCACTATACGATGGATACGTTTTCTTAGCGAAGTTCGAAAATGGAGTAAGTTTATTCAACAATCTATTTTTGAAACTACCATCATTAGTAAACTCATCCCAGCCTATTCCATACAAATCAAAATCCTCAGGGGCATTATTTTCAAACCATGATATTGCTCGCTGCCTTTCGGAGTATAGCTCCAGAGGATGGTTAACCATTTTATTTGCTGAAATTAAAGCACACAGTTTTCTTTCCCCGAATGAAGGGGCATTTATGAAGTCATATGGGCGATTAAGTTTATGAGTATAGTTAAACTTTCTAAAATTAGGGATAGATAGATAATTGTCATTCCATGAGAGTATATAATCAAAAGCATCAAATTCCGATGACGGTGCATTCTCTGGTTTTATAATTTCGTTTTCAAAGAGACATAGAATTTTTATGGCAGAGGTGTTTTCAATGCCGTTAACAGGGTAGTCAAAATATATAACAAGTTCAGAATCTGAAGGCCGATTAATATCACAAGTTGAAAGCTCATATCCTTTCGCTTTTAATCTCTCTTTTAAGAGCCATATGGAATAGCCATAGTTATCCCTATTGACCGCACAGTCATCAATGTCAAATATTTTATTATTCAGATGGTAATCAACTACCAAACTAGCCTTTTTATACATTTTCAGTAATTCTTTTAAATATTAATCTAGCGTCCGTTGGGCTATAGGTCCACCATTCAGATTTTTCAATACTAGCGATACGATCATTTGAGAACCGGTATTTAATTACCCTAGCAGGAGCCCCTACAACGACGGCATAACGAGGAACACTTTTAGTAACAACACTATTAGCACCGATTACAGCTCCTCGCCCAATAACAACACCTCTCAATACAATAGAATCAGCCCCAATCCATACATCCTCCTCGATGATGAGGTCTTCCTTTGTCAGCTCATCATAAGCACTCTCATAGAATAACGAATTTGTGCTTATTCTTGTAATATCATGCTCACCCTGACCAATTGATACACCATTAGCAATTGAGACATAGGAACCGATGTTAGCTCTGGTCACGTTACAATATTTCCCGATGTATACGTATGAACCTATAGTACTCGCCGGGTCAATTGCGGTACCAACCTTAACTTGTGATCCCTTACCAATAACAACGCTACGATGTACTTCAGAGGATTCTACTAGCACGTCCTTACGAAATATATTTACAACACTGTTCACAGTATTCGCAACTATCTTTCGTAAGCCTAAAAATATCCTGTCTACAGTATCCATATCTTAGCCTTGTGCAATCATTGATAAAAGGTACGCTGAGCTATGGTTATGCCACCCTTCATCAGACTTTAGCAGTCGAAACTAGCGTTTGGTTAAAGCCACGCAATACATCGAAGAATTCCAAGCTGCTCCGATGCCCGCAACCCGACAAAAATTGTTCAAAATAGAATATTCAAAAACATGACAGGGCTTGCGTTGAACTATTCGCGAAAATCGTCCTGGTGTTCTAAAAACCACGCATACGTACTGGCCAGACCTTCTTTCAGCTCGATGTTGTACGTCCAACCTAGTTTCTTAAGCGTATCCACATTCATGAGCTTGCGCGGTGCACCATCTGGCTTGGTCGTATCAAAGGTAATTTTGCCTTTATACCCGACCACTTCGGCCATGGTGTGTGCCATCTCTGAGATAGTGCAGTCCACACCCGTACCCACATTAATATGCGACAGCATAGGCTCAGTGCATGACTGATAGATTTCATCACTCACATTCGCCACAAAAATACTGGCCGCGGCCATATCGTCCACGTGCAAAAACTCTCGCATTGGTTTGCCCGTGCCCCATACCACCACTTCTGGCACATCATTGAGCTTGGCTTCATGAAAGCGACGCATTAACGCAGGAATAACGTGGGAGTTATCAGGATGGAAGTTATCGTTTTCGCCGTACAGGTTCGTTGGCATCACGCTACGGTAGTTACGACCATACTGACGGTTGTAACTTTCGCAGAGTTTAATACCAGCAATCTTAGCGATTGCGTACGGTTCGTTGGTCGGTTCAAGAGTCCCAGTAAGCAAAGCGCTCTCGGACATTGGCTGCTCGGCCAGCTTAGGATAGATACAGGATGAACCCAGGAACAACAGATCATTCACTCCCGCCAGGTGCGCGGAGTGAATTATATTGCATTCGATCATGAGGTTCTCGTAGATGAACTCCGCTGGATAGGTATTGTTGGCAATAATGCCACCTACCTTAGCCGCAGCCAGATACACCTGGTCAATATTCTCTTCTTCAAAGAATGCCTGGACCTCTGCCTGATTCAGAAGGTTGAGCTGAGTGCGGTCTCGCACAATCAGCTCAACGTCTGTTTGCTCTGACAGCTGACGAACGATGGCTGATCCCACCATTCCCTTGTGTCCAGCAACGAATATGCGCTTCATAGCTCTACCTCTCTCCTTGCCTGAGGCTCAGCTTTCAATCGCAACAGCGACATCAAAGCCATGCTCTTTTAGCAGGGCATGCTGCTTCGCTTTCTGTAGGTCCGACTGAACCATCTCAGCGCACATTTCTTCAACGGTGATTTCTGGCGTCCAGCCCAGCTTATTCTTCGCATTTGAAGGATCACCCAACAGGGTTTCTACTTCTGCAGGGCGGAAGTATTTAGGGTCAACGCGAACGATGGTGTCACCGACGTTCAGAGCTTTAGCATTGTCGCCCTCGATCGCTTCAACGATGGCAACTTCTTCAACACCTTCGCCTTCAAAGCGCAGTGTAATACCCAGCTCTTTAGCGGACAGGCGAACAAATTCACGAACAGAAATCTGCTTACCCGTAGCGATTACAAAATCTTCTGCGGTGTCTTGCTGCAGCATCATCCACTGCATACGTACGTAGTCTTTGGCGTGCCCCCAGTCACGGAGTGCATCCATGTTGCCAAGATACAGACACTTCTCGAGGCCTTGAGAGATGTTCGCCAGAGCGCGGGTGATCTTACGGGTAACGAAGGTTTCGCCACG